>JBGVTM010000055.1 GCA_041862535.1 Candidatus Neomarinimicrobiota bacterium
CACCTTTGACTTGCTGCCCGCCTGGCTTGACGCCCAATACGACAGCGTTTTCGGTACGCCGTTGGAGGGAAATCTGGATACCTTAATCCGGGTGATGGCTTCTGATGGGGAACTGACTGACACATTGTTGGTAGGCGTAACGGTTAGCCCGGTGAATGATGCCCCTGTGATCACCTCTCTAGCCATTGCTGATGCAACCGAGGATGAATACTTCAGCTACCATGCCACTGCCGATGATCCCGAAAATCAGGCTATCACTTGGATATTTGACAAGCTACCCTCCTGGCTGACATCAAATGCAGACAGCGCATTTGGCGCACCATTGGAAGGAGACTTGGACACCACTTTCAGGATTATAGCTTCGGATGGCGAACTGACTGACACATTGGTGGTGAGTATCAGCGTCACCCCCGTAAATGATGCCCCGGTGATCACTTCGGCACATGCAGCCCAGGCCGCTGAGGACGAGCACTTTGTCTATCATGCCACCGCTGATGATCCCGAGGACAGTACTCTCATGTGGATTTTTGACGTGCGTCCCTGGTGGCTCGCCGCAGGAGCAGATAGTGTATTTGGAACTCCTCTTGAAGGTACGGTGGATACGCTATTCAGGATCATCGTTTCCGATGGTGAGCTTCACGATACTCTGCTAGTGGACGTGACGGTCATCCCGTTAAACGATCCGCCGATTATCACTTCGCCTGCCTCCGCCGAGGCTATCGAAGACATGTATTTCAGTTATCATGCTACGGCCACCGACCCGGAGGACAGCACGTTAACCTTCACATTTAGTATGCTACCAGATTGGCTATCCTCCCAGGCCGATAGCGTCTTCGGCATAACTCCTGAAGGTATCCTGAGCGATTCCTTCAGGGTAATCGCTTCGGATGGTGAATTAGCGGATACATTGAAGATACACATCACTATCATCCCCCTCTGGCCGCATATCGTGTTATCGGACGACAGTCTGGACTTCGGTCCTGTGCGCCGGGACAGCACGCGAGTGAGGGTCCTGGAGATCAGCAATCTGGGCGCGGACACCCTTGAGGTGACTGAACTGATCTTGCATCAACCGGTGTTCCAATTACAGCAGGGCCCGTTTTCTCTGGCGCCCCAGGACACAGAGGAAGTACTGATTGAGTTTACCCCCGCGGAACCGATCCTGTATCAGGATACACTCACCATTGAGCACAACGATCCGGATACAACGGCAATCCGGATTCCCATGACGGGTCAGGGCGTCAAGCCTACCATTTCCCTGTCTGCAACCGCATTATTATTCGGGAATGTGCTGTGCCAAGCTGACAGCACGCTCTCTTTCAAGATCCACAACCCAGGGAACGATACCCTTGTGATCTACAATCTGGAGGTCTCCGATCCGGTATTTTCGTTCGATGAGCAGAGTAATACAAATGTCAACCCCGAAGACAGTCTTGTTATTCAAGTCCGTTATGCTCCGGTTGATACAGGGAATGTGTTCACTTCATTAGTAATCAACTCTAATGACCCGGATCAAGGACAGACGAACGTCGATCTTAGCGGCCGGGGCGTGGCTCCGGAAACTAATATCAGCTGCAGATATTACGCTCTTGCTGCCGAGAGCGGTGATTCCGTTACTTTCGCGATACCTATCACTAACCGAGGGACTTATCCCCTGGATTATCAGATAAGCGTCAAGGCTTTTTGGATAGCCTACAACTGGCTGGCAGTGACCCCCCTATCCGGAAGTTTAGGTCCCAGCGAGATAGATGCTGTCCAAGTGTCGGTGATTAACTCGGCGAATTTAATTGAGGGGGATTATTCCGGTTTATTAGTCGTGACCACCAATGCTGCTGGATATCCTGAATTCTTCGTCACAACCGATTCAATTCAGGTGGACCTGAGAATACTACCGGACGGGTCGGTTACCTTTGCGAAATCCGGTGTACCGGCAGGGAATCCGGAACCGATCGTACTTAAAGATAACGGCGGGGTCGGTCTCGGAATTATCCTTGATTTCATAGCGTCAGCAGGTGGATCAGTGGAAGCATCCAGCGCGAATGTAACACCCCCCGTCGATTCGTCCACTATCATCATCGATCCCAATGACTTAATTGACATACCCGTGTATGCTGATTTTTATTGGGAGATCATAGCGTACATTGCCGGGGGATTTGCCGTTGATATAGCCTTTGACTATAGTAGGCTTCTGGGTGTATACAATCATAGTAGGCTTCGCCTTGCAAAACGCCCTGCTTTCGCTGGTGCGGCGGTACCCTGGCGAATCCTCACTCCCGATTCAGTCAGGGTTGATTCGTTGGCCAGGCAGATTATCGCTCTCCAGCAGTCAGCCTTCAGTCAATGGACTATCATGTCAGACGAAAGTGATAATCCATTCCGGGATATTCGGCCGCCGGAAATAGCCGGTATCGCGGCTAGTCCTGCCTTGCCAGCAATCTCAGAGAATGTCACGGTCAGTGCTAACATTACCGACGAGAGCCAGATTCAATCCGTGCACCTATTCTATCTAAAAGGTGGTGATGACCAATATACTTCTGAAGTGATGACCTTGGATAATTCGGATCTATACGTTGCTACGATTCCAGGAAGTGCTGTGACAATCACCGGTCTCGCCTATTACCTGAGTGCTGAGGATGAGAATTCAATAGCCGGAAATACAGACACATTCAGTATACCGGTGACGTTTCCAGATAAAGCCCTTACTACGGACATCTCTGAGAGTTTCTTCCCCACAGGTTATCCAAAGGATAAATGGCGGTTAATCTCGGTTCCAACAGAACTGGATGATCCCAATGTCCTTGGTACGATCGGTGATGAATTAGGTGAAAGAACAAAGAAGACTTGGCGTATCTTCTCCCTGGATGATGGTCAGTACTTGGAAAATCCCGCGGAATTTGGAATAAGTGAGGGTTACTGGCTTTACCAGCGCAAAGCAGCTGACATCACCTTAAGTACCGGAGCAGGGACATCCAGCGATCTGGCCGGGTATGTCCTGACCCTCGAGCCCGGGTGGAACTTCATCGGTTCCCCCTATCCCTTTGATGTGGCTTTCAATGCTGACCAGGCTGAATTCTACGGCCCGCTCACGTATGCCCTGAATGGCACAGAAGGCTGGTCAGACCTGCAAACGAAGTTGAAACCGTGGGGTGGCTACGCGATCTACAACCGGGATACTGAAAGTAGTGCTGAGATTGTTATCGATCCCTTTGCACAATCCCTGCTCAGACTTGTAAAAGGAGATAAGCAAGACATTCCCGGATGGAAGCTGAATATCCAAGCCGTTGGTCCAACGTACTCTGACGTGGCTAACTATATTGGTCGAATCAAGGGTGCAACGGAAGAGTGGGACCGGTTTGAGAATCCCGAGCCACCCTATATTGAAGGCTATATTTCACTTGCCATGGAACGTCCCGAGTGGGGTGGTGGTAAAGCCAGATGGACCTCAGACATCCGTTCCATTGAAGAAACAAATGGCGTATGGGATATCGATTTGTTCACCAGGCAAGAATCTGGGCCTATCCAGCTAACGTCTCAGTTGAAGGGAGAGATACCTGCTGATTTTGGGATCGTCCTGATTGATCTTATTACCCGTGAGACGCATGTCCTTCTGGATGGGCAACCTTCAATCAATATTACTGGCTTTCGAGAGGAGTTCCCCTATCATTTCAAGGCGGTGGCTGGTTCTCAGGCTTATGTGGAAGCGACTGTAAAGGAGATCCTGGCCGGACTTCCCACCGACTTTGCTCTAAGCCAGAACTATCCCAATCCCTTTAATCCCACCACTAGGATCAAATACACCGTGCCAAGACCGGAGAAGGTTTCACTGCGCATCTACAATATTCTGGGCCAGGAAGTTGTCACACTGGTGAATGACTGGACCGATCTGGGTGAACACGAGGTTTTATGGAACAGCCGGGATAAGTTCGGACGAGATCTGCCCTCAGGTATCTACTTCGCACACTTGAGAGCACCAAGTCATACCAGCACTATCAAGATGCTATTATTGAAATAGCGTGCGGGAAGTCCCGCCGTAGGCGGGGGTGCTGCTGAAGTAGCAGAAAAGGTTTAAGTGATCTCCCAAAGATTCAGTATGCCAATCTTGGCCGCATTAGGCATAACTATGCTCCCGATAGAATCCAGTGCTCAGTTGGATACGATGTGGACCAAAACCTATGGTGACAGCACCTACGATTACTTCTTTTCAGTTCACCCAACCGACAATGATGGTTAGTTGCTGGCAGGACACACGGGTTATCTCTCACCTCACTCAGACTATGATGTCTGGCTCATCAAGACGGATGCAGTGGAAGATACGGCCCGGATTCGGACATTCGGCGGAAGTAGCCTGGTCTTTTGGCAAGTGGGAAGCTGATATCTTGCTGATCAAGACCGATTCCGAGGGTAACACTGTCCCTAAGGTTGGGACTGGGGAATCTTCGTGAGAATCTTGCCTCTATGTTATGTCGTCAAATGGGCTGGCCCCCTGGCGACTCTGATTTTCGCCGCTGTAGCGCTATTCTGGCCAGCCTGTAAAAGACCGACGGAGCCGAAAAGGGAATTGATCTTCGGAAGAACCTTTGGTGGGCGTCTGGATGAAGTGGGCCATTCCATGCTACAGACGTTCGACGGTGGATTTGTAATTGTCGGGATGACCGGTTCCTATGGCGCGGGTAGTAATGATGTCTGGCTGATTAAGATCAGTGCTGCCGGAGAGGAGGAATGGAATCGAACCTACGGTGGGACACTATGGGATGAAGGCTTCTCTGTCCAGCAGACCGCTGACAGTGGGTATGTCATTACCGGGATCACCGAGTCCTATGGTGCCGGGGACTATGATGTCTGGCTTATTAAACTAAATGCAGAAGGTTCGGAAGAATGGACTCGCACATTCGGCGGTGGCCTATGGGACGGCGCTGCTTCAGTCTGTCAGACGTCCGATGGGGGATATATCCTGACTGGATACACCGACTCCTTTGGCGAAGGACCGGGTGATGTCTGGCTTATTAAAACGGATTCCGATGGAAGAGAGGTCTGGAATCGGACCTACGGCGGGAGTGGCTGGGATGGAGGCCGTTCCGTCCTGCAAACGTCAGAGGGGGGATATATTGTTGCGGGATATACAGAGTCTTATCGGGTGAAAGGATACGATGTCTGGCTTCTTAAAGTGGAGGCTTCTGGTGACACGATATGGAGCCGAACCCATGGGGGGAGAGGCACGAATATGGCTCATGCTGTCGCTCATACTGCCGATGGTGGGTATATCATCGCCGGACGTACTGATTTGCTCGGCACTGCCGGGTACGACGCCTTACTTATAAAAACGGACCCCGAGGGTAAGGAGGTCTGGACTCGCACATTCGGTGGGGATCAGGATGACCTGGCAAATTCTGTCCAGCAGACTAGTGATAATGGCTTTATTATCGTCGGTTATACTTATTCTTACGGTGCAGGCATGAGTGATATCTGGCTCATCAAGACCGATGCTGAAGGAACCGAGTCATGGACCCGAACTTATGGTGAAGCCTACCGGGATGTAGGCCATTCAGCCCTACAGACCGCCGACAGTGGATATGTCATCGTCGGTAACACGGAGTCTTTCAGCGCGGGTGATTATGATATCTGGTTCATCAGGACCAATGCCGAGGGCAATCCCATGGGGGGAGCAGAATAGGGATGGGATTTACTGGAGAGCAGTCGGGTAGGACAGTGAATTGTCTCCAATTCATCTGAGAGTAGAAGAGCGGCATACATCACCTTGCCCACCTTGTCACACCTGAATGCACCAAATCATCAAGATGGTGCTGTTGAAGTAGGGGACAGCTGACCTTCCCGTCGAGAAGCAAGACCTCAGCATACTGATTGTAGCATGCTGTAGGTCTTCAAAACATTTTACACAGTTTGAACTAAAAACTAAGAGACACATTTTGTGTCTCCAAGGTTTAGCTGACACCATCTCTGAAGCGTACCCCGCTTGATCTTCTCCGGGGCAAGATTGCCCGTCAATTCGGTTGGGATGTAATCACAGATTTCTACCCAGGTATGCGCTGCATTGAACACTTCAGGACCTACTCGGAGGAATAGATACCACCGCATTTGGCTAGGTACTCCGAGTGTTCCCGGGCTGCCAATTCCGTTATCTCTGCTGCTTCAGCGTGGCCGATATGATCTTTCCACAATCAGGCATGGGCATTGGGATTATCCTTAAACTCCTTAAGCAGAGCTAGGGGCACGCCGTTCTTATCGATAGGCAACGGTATGGAACCGGTGGTATCTACGCCAATACCGATTATATCATGGGGTGTGAAGGAGGAATACTGCTGCTTAGCTCAGGCGACTGGTGGTGACCTCCATTCCAATCAGATAGTCAGCCGGATTCTGCCGGGTCAGATTATGATCTGTGGAATCCGTGATAACACCAGCATCCCCGGCCTCATAGACGGGTACAGCTGTGACCAGCTCCTCTCCGGTAGCGACATCTACAATCAAACAATGCACCGAATTGGTCCCAAAATCAAAGCCGATAGTAGCCGCCATTATTTTGCTCTCCTTTTTACCAACATCATCAGTAAGGTGGATAATCCAGCATCATTCATTCGTTTCAGCACCACGTTCTAGTTCCACCCATTCTTTACCGATAGTCGCAGCTTCAAATGATCGAACCTAGCCTGTAAAATACAGGTACGCTGCGACGATGAGAATCATGACCAGTGCCGATGCAGCTACATCACGTATTGTCCAGCTGGCCCGAGAAGTCTGCCGATCTTCATCCGTGGTCGTAGCATAGGTGAGCCCGTTGATCTTCTCGTATGAGGGCACTTCGGTCAGCTTACTGACAACGATCATCACCACTACACAAACGATAAAGATGACCAGACTGTAATACTGGAAGAAGATATTATTAATCACCCAGAAAAATGAGCCCTCCGAGTAGGCAAATCCATGCATCAATTTAACGGGGGTATCGACAGCCAGACGGAACAGACCCATGATAAAACCGGTAATCAGGGCTGCCAAACAGCCTTTGGCATTCAGCCGCTTATTGAATACACCGAGAAAGAATACCACAAAGATGGGTGGTGCCAGATACGCCTGAACACCTTGCAGATAATCATAAAGTCCCTTACCTCCCCTGATAACCGGAATCCAGGCCAGGCCGATAAGGACCATGACGGTGGTGGCGACTCTACCCATCCAAACCAGTTGATGCTGGCTAACTGCGGGTCGCAGTCGGGAGTAGAAATCCATGGTAAACAGAGTGGATGATGCATTGAAGACACCGGCGAGCGAACTCATCAAGGCAGCCAGCAGTCCAGCTACAACAATACCCCGTACACCAACCGGTAGAACATTTGCCACCAGCAAGGGGAAGGCTTTCTGGGCATTGTCCCGGAGAAGCTGGCCATCGGCACCGAACAATTGATCCTGCAGAACCTGCACCTGCCCGCTTTTCGCCAAAGCAAATGCGATCATGCCTGGAATAATGAAAATAAATACTGGGAGGAGCTTCAGGAAGGCGGCAGCGATAGAGCCGCGACGGGCTTCAGTTTCATTGGGTGCCCCCAACGCCCGCTGCACGATATACTGATCTGTGGTCCAGTACCACAAGCCAATGATGGGTGCGCAAAACAGCATCCCAAGCCAGGGGTAATTATCATTGAAGTACCAGGCCATGCGGCCTGCTTCCCATAGCGGTGCCCAGGTGCTTTCTACCCCAGCCGGTACCAGCGGTTTCCAGAGATTGAACATCTCCGATCCAGCAATGGCTCGTAGCTCCCCCCAGCCACCTAAGGCGTGTAACCCGAAGACCGTCACTAAAATGGATCCGATTACTAGGACGACGGTCTGCAAGGCCTCGGTGTAGGCCACGGCACGTAGACCACCCAGAATGGTATAGATGCCGGTCAGTACAATCACCAGAATGGAACCAACCCAGAAACTGTCCATGCCCAGGAAATTCATTTCCGGGAGTAAGACGCTGAAGACGATACCACCTGCAAAGATTCCCACTGCGATTTTGGTTAAGATGTACGCTACCAACGAGATAACCGAGAGAACCGTACGGGCGGCCGGTGAGAAACGTTTTTCTAGAAACTCGGGCATGGTAAACACCTTCGACCGGGTGTAAAACGGAACCATGACCCATCCCAGCACTAGCAGGCACCAGGCATGCAGTTCATAGTGTGCCATGGCCACGCCATCAGTGGCACCCGTACCAGCCAGCCCGACCAGATGTTCCGACCCGATGTTCGAGGCGAAAATGGACGCTCCTACGATAAACCAACCCAAATGACGACCAGCCAGGAAATAATCCGTAGAGGTATCCTGGCGTTGTTTGATGGTCCACCAGGCTAGTCCAAGAAGAACTAGGAAGTATAATCCAATAACAATCCAATCGAAGGTTTCAAAACTATTCATTGGGTATTTTTCCCTGAATATTCATGGATGAATATCTTGATCATGCTTTCCACCACGGGATATTCACAACTAATATTGTTCGCGAATCTATCGTTTAGTAGTCAACCTTGATTGCACAACTCAGTATCATGCTATCGCTCTGCCTTGACCCGCTTGGTTGAGTGGCCTGCCCCTATGCTTTGGCCCACACCCAAAGTTAGGATATTGGGTTTCAGTTAGCACTTCTTAAGCCTTCAGCTGGTAACATCTGGGGACCTGGAAGTATCGCTTCAGGAGCCGGCGGCCGGTATCCAAGACTGCTGTGGGGACGCACGTGGTTGTACTGCTGTCTCCATCTCTCCCGACTCGGTCTTCTTCTCATTCATCTGATACTCCTTTGCTTCGTTTCCATCTTAGCAAAAGTGTCTCTTAGCAAAAACACACGAATGGGCCACACTGCTCTGACACCGAACAGGTCAAAAATTAAGTTTATTATGGCAGATTGACTTGTTGAACCATATCTTGTATTGTTCCCATGGTATGAATGAGGCTCTGTGCCTTCGTATTGGATAGTGGTTGTGTAGGATTTTTACCTACAAGAATTTGATATGATATCCTACATGCTAATCAGGCATAGTCCTACAGGTTTCTTATCCTATGTGCCTTATTATTGTAAGGGAAATGTGAAAAGAAGCACTTTCCTCCGTGAACCTGCTGTCTTCTGTACGGGGCTCTGGTAGCTAAAATGATAATCTTAGGAGAGAAATCATGAAACGACTCCTACTGCCTGCTTTACTTCTCACGAGTGCCTCAACAGTAACTATCATTGGCTGCGGAAAGGGACTCACCGAAGGCTCCATGGATGCCAGGAATCCTGTATCTCGCTGTATACTCTGTATACTATCCGACGAGAGCGTTCTGACCCGCCTGCCCATCGGGATGAGCGTTCCTGGGTCTCGCTAGGGGCTTTTATCAGCCACCGGGCAATGTGCTGGTATATGCTGCCATCCCCATTTTTATTACCCACTCCCTCTGGCAGATACATAACGTGTTAGTCATCGTCGAAGATATTCTCTACCTCGGAGCGTATTTATGTCTGCGCAAATAGACTTCCTGTTGGTCTTATTGGGTACCATCGTAATAGTGGCGACGGTTATCACTTTAGCTATACATATGGTCATTAGCAGCAAACGGGATCTCGCCGACCGCATGCAGGCGGAAGAGGATGCTGAGCGGCACAGCGAAGAACTTGCCGCCCTCAATGCCATTGCCGTAGTGGTGAGTCAATCGCTCGATCTGGATGAAATCCTGAACACTGCTCTGGACAAGGTATTGGAACTGATGAATCTGGATGTCGGTGGGATATATCTTGCCGATCCTGTGCGCCATGAGTTGGACCTGGCCGTTCATCGGGGCATATCGGAAGAATTCGCCGATGAAGTAAAATCAGTAAGCGTGGATGAGAAGACTCTGGAAGCAGTGATGGCTGAGGGTAAGCTGCGGAAATTCATACTCTCGGTAGAGGCAGTAATTAAGGATCGAGTGGAGCTGAAGAGAATTCTGTCAGCCATGAAAAAGGAGGGCCTAAGTCCGACCGCTACTGTTCCGGTGCTGCTGCAAGCCAAGGAAGAAATTCTGGGGTTGATGACTGTGGCTAGCCGCGTTCCCCGGCAATTCTCTGAAGCTGAGTTTAAGTTGTTGACCTCCATTGGGCGGCAAATCGCCGTTGCCATCGAAAACGCGCGGCTGTACGAGAAGGAGAAGAGAAAGGCCAATCAACTGGCGCTGATCAGCGAAGTGGGTAAGAAGGCGGTCTCAATCCTCAATTTGGATAAGCTGCTGCAAGAAGCGACCCGCTCTATCCAGGAGAAATTCAACTACTATAATGTGTCCCTTTGCCTTTTAAATGAGGATCACAATGAGCTGGTGATGCCAGCCATCGCCGGTGGCTTTGAGCACATGGCCCCGGGGCAATATCGCCAGTCATTAAACGAGGGTATTATGGGCTTCGTCGCCCGAACGGGCCAGCCCTGGCTGGCTAACGACATCAGTGAGGACCCCTACTATGTCAAGGGCTTTTTGGGGGAGGTATTGACGAAATCGGAGCTATGCGTTCCGATCAAGCTGGGGGCAAAAATGCTCGGCGTCCTGGACATGCAAAGCATTCATATTAACGATTTTGCACCGGGAGACGTCCTGGCCATGGAGGCGATGGCTGACCAGATAGCTATTGCTATCGAGAACGCACGGCTGTATAGAGCAGCACAGGAAGTAATAAGCGAGCGCAAGCGGGCGGAGGAGGCACTGAGAGTAAGCGAGCTCAGGTATCGAAGCCTTGTAGATAATGCCGGTGCTGGCATTGCCACCGCTGATATCAAAGGAAGGCTTACTTATGTGAACCAGGCCCTTTGCAAGATAATGGGCTACTCCGAAAAGGAACTGATCGGGAAGCCTTTCGCAGACTTCCTTCATCCAGATGATAAGCGACACATATTGAAAATATTCTGGAATGCCTGGAAAGAGCCTGGCCGGGAAATCGAGTTGGAATTCCGGGTCATACATAAAAATGGCAGCGTCGTTCATATGCATTCCAGGCCAACCGTAACCTTTTTCAAGGAGGAGATAATTGGCTTTAACGCGATCATTGTGGACATTACCGAGCTCAAGCGGGTGGAGGAGGAAATTCGCCAAAGAAATGAAGACCTAACCTTTATTAATGAATTGAATAACGCTATCAACCGGGGTAAGAGCCTTCAGGAGGTAATTGAATTATTGGCCCGGGAGACCAGAGACATATTTTCTTCCTATGGAGCGGCAGTCTATCTCCTCAGCGAGGACAGTCAACACCTGATCATGCAGAACCTTCCCCTGACCCAGAAAACGGTAAATCAGATTGAAAAGCTGATCGATCGCAAAATACCCACCATTAAAGTCCCGTTAAAAGCCGGGAGCTTGAGTTCAGAGTGGTTGCACTCGTCGAAGCCAAAGATATTAAAGGATCCTGAGGAAATCCGGGATTGGGTCTGGGAATTCGCTGATAAGTCCAACCTTAACGGGAAACCCTTACCCAGGCCGCTTCAAAAGATCATCCCACAGATTAAAAGACTCCTGGGCATCAAATCGATCCTGGTTGTCCCGCTCGCCTCTAAAGGCAACGTCTTCGGCCTGCTGCATATTGCTGGAAGAGAACCATTTACTGAATCAGATCTCACACGGTTTGAGATTCTTTCCGGGCCGCTGACTGCTATGATCGTGCGCAAGCGGGTGGAAGAGGAACTGCGAGCTTCCGAATTAAAATTCCGATTGCTCTTTCACCAAGTACCTATGGGCGTTTTTCAAAGTACGCCGAGTGGCCGGTTATTAACCGTCAATCCCGCGCTTATGAAAATGCTTGGCTATGACACCGAGGAAGAAATGAGTGATCTCGATATAGCGCGGGATTTGTATGCGAACCCTGAAGATCGGAAATTTGTTACGCGAGAACTTGAAAAAACGGGAGAGCTTAGGAATATAGAACTACTTTTAAAAAGAAGGGATGGCACTGATATCACAGCGCTCGAAAATGCTTACACAGTTCGGGATGCGCAAGGCAAAGTAAAGTATTACGAAGGAACACTCACCGACATCACCGAGCTCAAGCGGGCGGAGGATCAATTGAGGGAATCCCGCGAGCAGTTACGTAGCCTGTCCGCTCACCTGCAGTCGGTTAGAGAAGATGAGAGAACCCAGATCGCCCGGGAGATACATGATGAGCTGGGACAGGAATTGACGGCCCTGAAGATGGATCTGTCCTGGTTGAAGAGCAAACTTCGGAAGGACCAGCAGCCCCTGGAGGAGAAGGCCAATGCCATGGGAGAACTGTCCAATTCCATGATTCAGACGGTGAAGAGAATTACCTCCGAGCTGCGACCAGCTATACTGGACGACCTTGGGGTGGCCGCCGCGATAGACTGGGAATTGGGGGAGTTCCACAAACGTACCGGGATCAAGTGTGACTTGAAGCTCGAGCCGGAGGACATCGTGCTGGATCCCGATCGTTCAACGGCGGTGTACCGCATTTTCCAGGAGACTCTGACGAACGTAAGCCGCCATGCTCAGGCCTCGACGGTCACGGTAACACTCCGGTTACGTCGTAAGAAGCTCAACCTGGAAATCGGCGACGATGGGGTAGGTATTTCGGAGGAACAGATTACCAACTCCCGATCCCTGGGCTTGATCGGTATGCATGAGAGAGCCGTCCAGTTTGGCGGTGAGGTCCGGATCGAAGGTAGAGAAGGTCAAGGAACTACGGTATCCGTTACAATTCCGCTCGATAATGGAGAGAATCGCCATGATTAGGGTGCTGATTGCAGACGATCATACCATCTTTAGGGCCGGGCTGAGGCAAATTCTAAACGAGATCCCGGACATTACCGCTCTCGATGAGGCCAGTAACGGTAAGGAGATCCTAGCCAGGTTGGCTCAGACACAATATGATGTAATTCTGCTCGATATTTCCATGCCCGGTGAAAGTGGGGTGGAGGTACTTAAGCAGATCAAACATGTCAGGCCGGAGCAGGCGGTACTCATCCTGAGTATGCATCCAGAAGAGCAATATGCCCTTCGGATTCTGAGGGCCGGTGCGTTAGGCTACCTGACCAAAGAGAGCGCTCCTGAGGAGCTGATAGCAGCCATCAGAAAAGTAGCCGCCGGTGGGAGATATATCAGCTCGAAGCTGGGCGTGGAACTAGCCATGAGATTGGATAAAGCATTCAGAGCCCCACGCCATGAGATACTATCCGATCGGGAATACCAGGTAATGATCATGATAGCTTCTGGCAAAACCATTAAGGAGATTGCCGAAGAACTACCCTTGAGTGTCAGCACCATCAATACCTATCGGACCCGGGTATTGGAAAAAATGGATATGAAAACGAATGTTGAATTGACCCGCTACGCCATTCAACGTGGACTGGTGGGGTAAGGTATTCAGGGCGCTTCTCGCTTCCTCAACATTCTTAGCCTTCCTACCAAATACTCACCTACCTGTAGGATAATACCTACAGCCTTGTAGTTCGAGTACTACAACATACTCAGCCAGATACTATAACCTTTAGTACATATACTACAAGATTATCAGTTTTATCCTACAACAAAATCATCCTTTTGCCATATGCTTTTCCCGCCGTATTCCTTAAAGTCCGCATACGGCCTACCGGCAGGTTTACCGGAATCAGATAAAATAGGTAAGGGTAATCATAAAGGTCTTCATCGCAGACGATTCTTCAGTTGTCAGGGAACGGTTAACGACAATGCTCTCTGAAATTGAAGGAATAGAAATAATCGGGGAGGCCCGGGATGGTATCGAAGCCAGGGATCGCATCCTGGAGCTTAAGCCCGATGTTTTGGTGCTTGACATTCGGATGCCCTGGCGCAGCGGTATCGATGTGCTGCACGACATCAAGCAGCATGATCCAGCAATCGTGGTCATTGTCCTGACGAATTACCCTTATCCTCAATACCGCAAGCAGTGTATGGAGAGGGGCGCGGATTTTTTTTTCGATAAGTCGACGGAATTTGAAAAGGTTCCTGAGGTAATCACCCAATTACTTCGAGACAGCCAGCGGTAACAACGGAAACAAAGGTCTCTACGAGGAAGTGAGCAACCGGTTTCGCAAGAGGAATACGAGGGATCAAGATAAGACAAAGGTGCAGCTCATTAATGAGTTAGTAGCGCTGCGTCAGAAGATTGTCAAACTTGAAAAATCTGATGCCGCGCGCCACCGAGAGACTCTGGCCCTTCAAGAGGCTTATGAACATACGCAGGCGATTGTCAATTCGGTGCCTGAGCCCCTGTTAGTGCTTGATTCCGACCTGCGTGTGACCTCAGCAAACCTTTCATTTTACCAAACCTTCCACGTAACGCCAGCGGAAACTGAAGGGCAGGTATTCTTCAAGCTGTGGAATCACCAATGGAAAAACTCCCAGCTTCGGCGGTTATTGAGGAACACTCTGTCCCAAAATACCACCCTGCATGACTTTAAAGTAGAGAACGACTTTCCTACCCTTGGCCGGCGGATCATGTTGCTGAGTGCCCGCCGGATTAATCACAGGACGAACAATGCCAAATGGATCATTTTAGCCTTCGAAGATATAACTGAATCCAAACTGGCGGAGCGGGCTGCACAAGCAAAGCAGGAGTATGCCACGAATAGGGTGGAGTCGGTACATGAGCCCCTGGTGGTGCTGGATGCCAACCTGCGGGTGGTTGGTGGAGATAATTAACAACATTCAGTAGTTGGAATGAAAACCATCATCGTAGACGATTCTGATCTTATTCGCCAACGCCTGGTTGATATCCTCTCTGATTTTCCAGAGGTGGAAATCATTGGCCAGGAGGGTGAGGCGCATCAAGCTATAGTCTCTATCCGATTAGAGAAGCCTGATCTGGTGATTCTGGATATTGGACTAATAGGCGGCAACGGCATTGACGTCTTACACGAAATCAAGCGTGATAATCCTGATATCAAGGTAATCATGCTCACCAGTTATCCAGTCCCACAACACCAGCGACGATGCATGGAAGAAGGAGCAGACGCGTTTCTGGATAAGTCCAATGGATTTAAGCACATCAAGCCAATTGTTGAAAGTTTCGCCGTGGAAGCGGCGGCCAGGATGAAGCCTAGTCCTACCGATAAACACCTCAATCCCTCCTCGTAGTACCAACATGCTACCACTTGCCCACCTTTCCATCATTGTCTCTAGTGCGACGATGCCCATCTCTAGCTTAACGAAACGCCCCCCGCTAATAGTAGTCAATGGGTCAGCGTCTGCTGTGCCCGATGAGGTGATCCAATTTGGTAATCTAATCAGTATCACGGCTACCTGCGGCAGGGGGCGTTTCACCCGCCCCGTACCCAGCAGCGATACAACCGCGGTTCAGCTGGCTGGAATAAGCAATTCGATTATAAGGATAAGACGTTATTTTCCTAAAATAGGATTATCCTTTTGTTAGCATAAATCAGGCCAGTTTTGATGGATATTATTTCCATAGTTAATCAAAAAGGAGGTACCGGAAAAACAACTACAGCAATTAACCTTGGGGCTGCATTGGCTACCTTTGGGAAAAAGGTTTTACTCATCGATTTGGATCCCCAAGCCAATCTCACTTATTCACTGGGAATTATCGAACCCGAAGGGAGTATGGCAGATGTATTTGCGGGGACCAGGGATTTGAATTCCATTCTAGTCGATTGCGATAATTTGAAGGTTGCACCCAGCTCGACTGAACTGGTTAATGTGGAAATAGCAATTATAGATGATTCTAACCGGGAAAAGTATTTAATGCATTCTCTTAAGAAACATCAAAATGAATATGATTACATATTAGTTGATGTACCCCCTTCCCTATCAGTATTAACGCTGAATGCTTTATTCGCTTCCACTAGTCTCATCATTCCACTGCAGATGGAAGTTCTCACTATGAGAGGTTTAGTCCAATTGCTGGAAACAATCGAAGAGTTTCGGCGAGAATATGGCAAGAGATTAATAGTGAAGGGTATTGCTGCAGTAAAATATGATTCACGCAGGAAATTGAGTTCGGAAATTTTAAATCATATTAAAACCAAAATAAATGGATACATCTTCAAAACAGTAATAAGGGAAAATGTGCGCATTGCAGAGGCACCTTCCTATGCAACCAGTGTGATTCATTATGCTCCGAGATCCAATGGCGCTCGAGACTATTTGGCTCTGGCTAAGGAGTTATTACAACGGAACCGAATAAGGAGGCTATAATGCCAATAGGAGAAAATATTGATTTTGGGGAAAAACAATTACTTAAAAAAACCGGACCGCAGAAGAGGACCACTATTAAATCCTCCGGGGTGAAAAAATCTCAGCCTGCTATAGAAAACTACCTAGAAGATGTGGACGAGACTTATGCTAATCGACGGCTGGAGCTTCTGCTCAATGCTCTGGAGGCTGCACGCAATGGTGATCTATCGGTTCGGTTAACTAAGGAAAAAAGCGATATTTTTGGTGATATAGCGGACTCATACAACCACATGGTCGATATGATGGGCAGGATAATTGGTGAACTATCGCGGGTTTCAATGGAAGTAGGTACGGCAGGTGTTTTAGGAGGACAAGCAACCATAGAGGGAGCGGCCGGTTCATGGCAATCGCTTATCAGTAGCGTTAACGGCCTCGCCAGCAACCTTACCAACCAGGTTCGGAATATTGCTGAAGTGACCACCGCTGTAGCCAACGGAGATCTCACCAAGGCTATCACCGTAGAGGCTCGGGGTGAGATCGCTCTGCTCAAAGATACCATCAATCAGATGGTGGCCAATCTGCAGGCCTTCGGTTCCGAAGTGACCCGGGTGGCTCGGGAGGTAGGCACGGAAGGGAAGCTGGGTGGTCAGGCCGAGGTGCCGGGGGTAGCCGGTACCTGGAAGGACCTGAC
>JBGVTM010000056.1 GCA_041862535.1 Candidatus Neomarinimicrobiota bacterium
CGGCCAGCACTACTATTTCATGGATAATGAGACTTACGACCAGCTGGCGCTCCCCACTGATCAGGTGGGGGATGTCACGGACTTCCTTGTCGATAACCTTGATGTGATCGTCGCCTTCCATGGAAGTGACCCGGTGGAGGTACGCGTACCCCAGCACATGAACTTAAAGGTGGTGGAAACCGAACCTGGTGTCAGGGGTGACACGGCCACGGGCGGAAGCAAGCCTGCTATGCTGGAGACAGGGGTAGTGATACAGGTCCCGCTGTTTGTAGAAGAGGGAGACACCATTCGCATCGATACCCGGGAGCGTCGCTATATTGAGCGCGTGAAGGGATAGGTGCGCGAACTATCGATGACTAACCTGAGGGGATTATGCTGAAGAATAAACTGAAAGAAATTATCGATATTGTCGAAAAGCACAACGTACACGAAGTAGAAGTTTCGACGTGGTGGGGGCGCAAAATACGCGTCACCAAGGACGCATCTAACATGGCCCTGGCCTATCCCCATACCTCGATTCAGGCATCTCCCTCTGTGCCCTCTCCGGACGCGAGCGACCAACAGCCGGTCACAACCAGGGAATCAGAAGTGCCGGAGTTGGTGAAGGAAACTGTCCACCACCAAATCCATGCGCCAATTGTTGGCACCTTTTACCGGGCTCCCTCGCCGGAATCGCCACCCTATATCAATATAGGCGACGAAATCTCCGTCGGCCAAGTGATCTGTATTATCGAGGCTATGAAGATCATGAATGAAATTGAGAGCGATATGAGTGGCACAGTGGTGAATATTCTGGTAGAAAATGCTACGCCGGTAGAATTTAATCAGCCGCTGGTCGTTGTCAACCCAAGTTGAACACGGTTCTGGCTGAAGCGTTTGCTCATTCTGTGGATTCATTGGTGAACCTCCCAGGGGATAGATTTCCGGTCCATGTTTAACAAGGTACTGATCGCCAATCGTGGGGAGATTGCCCTGCGGATCATCCGGGCCTGCCACGAGCTGGGCATATCAACAGTGGCAGTCTATTCCACTGCCGATGAGTTGGCCTTGCATGTGCGGTTCGCTACGGAAGCGGTGTGCATCGGCCCTCCGGAGAGCAGCCGGAGTTATCTGCACATTCCCTCCATCATCGCCGCCGCGGAGCTCACCAATGCTGATGCCATTCACCCGGGTTATGGTTTCCTGGCGGAAAACGCCGAGTTTGCGGCTATCTGTGAGGATCACGATATCACCTTTATCGGTCCCAAGGCCGACACTATCCGACTGATGGGAGACAAATCGGCGGCAAGGAAGACTATGATAGCAGCTTCGGTTCCAGTAACGCCCGGTTCCAAGGGAGTCATTCGGGATCCGCGAGAGGCTGTACGGGTGGCTGAGGAGCTGGGCTACCCGGTGATGCTCAAAGCATCGGCGGGAGGAGGCGGTCGGGGTATGCGCCGGGTGGAAGAACCGGAGCTGCTGCCAAAGGCTTTCATCCAGGCTCAGAATGAGGCCCAGAGTGCCTTTGGCAACGGCGATCTGTATGTAGAAAAGTACGTTACCGATCCCCGTCACATTGAAGTGCAAATAATGGGTAGTCCCGCCGGCCATGTGGTAGCTCTGGGTGAGAGGGAATGTTCCATCCAACGGCGCAATCAGAAGCTGATTGAGGAGTCCCCCTCTCCAGCCGTAGACGAGGCGCTACGAAAGAAGCTTTGCAAGGCCGCGGTGCGGGCTGCTGAAAAGGTCGGGTATCTGGGTGCCGGCACGGTGGAGTTCCTACTGGATGGCGAGGGCAACTTCTATTTCATGGAGATGAACACCCGTATTCAAGTGGAGCATCCCGTGACGGAGATGGTTTACGGGATCGATCTGGTCAAGACCCAGATCGGTGTCCATGCTGGAGTACCCGTGCCGAACTGGGTAGAGAAGGCCAAGCTCCGTGGACATGCTATTGAATGCCGCATTAATGCTGAGGACCCGTCCCACGATTTCCGGCCCTCGCCGGGAATGATCACCAGCTTCCACGTCCCGGGTGGCATGGGGGTGCGGGTGGACACTGCTGCTTATGCCGGCTACCAGGTGCAGCCCTATTACGATTCCATGATCGCCAAGCTCATTGTCCACGGCATCACCCGTGACTCGGCCATAAATCGGATGCGACAAGCACTGGAAGAGTTTGTCATCGAGGGGATCCCCTCTACTATCCCCTTTCACCAGCAGGTACTGGCGGACCCCAACTTCCGTCAAGGCCGCTTCACCACGTCCTTTCTTGAAACTTTTGAGTATCAACCGGTTGAGGAACTCGAATGAATATTCCTGAAGATTTGAAGTACACCAAGGATCACGAATGGGCTCGCATTGAAGGCGACACAGCCATCGTAGGCATCACCGATTATGCCCAGGGCGAACTGGGTGACATTATATTTATAGAATTTCCTAATGTAGGGGATGCCTTTGATCAGGGGGAGGCGTTCGGTACAGTAGAGGCGGTGAAGACTGTTGCCGATCTATTCACGCCCCTTTCCGGTCAGATTATAGCCATCAACAGCGACCTGGAGAACGCTCCGGGAAAGGTGAATAACGATCCTTATAGCGAAGGCTGGATGGTGAAGATACAGATCTCAAATCCCGGTGAGGTAGACCAACTTCTTGACGCCACCAGGTATAAGGATCTCATTTTGTGAGCCAACAGCATCCCTATATCCCGGCTACCGAAGCTGAAGAACAGGATATGCTTGAGGTTATCGGCGTGCGGTCCTTTGAGGAGTTGATCAAGATCATTCCTCCGGAGCTGCGCGTGAATGGGGAGCTTGGACTCGATCCTGGCTGTTCTGAGATGGAAGTATCCGCCGAGTTGAATCGCCTGGCAGAGTTGAATCGTCCTGCCACCACCGGTGTCTGCTTCCTGGGGGGTGGCGCCTATGATCACTATACTCCTGAGGCTGTGAAAGCTATCGCCCAGCGCTCTGAATTTTATACCGCCTACACACCGTACCAGGCTGAGGTAAGCCAGGGTACCCTCCAGGTGATGTATGAGTTTCAAACGCTGGTGTGCGATCTAAGTGGTCTGGACGTGGCCAACGCCAGCCTGTACGACGGTGCCTCTGCCGCCGCCGAAGCGTGTTCGATCGCCCTGGGGGCAACGGGTCGAGAAAAGATTCTGCTACCTGAAACCCTCAGTCCTCATATCCGGCTCGTCATTGAGACTTACCTCCAGAACCGGTCGTCAGAAAGTGTTTTTGTTGGCAGCCGGGATGGTCGGGTTGACCTGGATGAGTTGGCAGCCAAGTCCGAAGGTGCTGCCGGGGTAGTGATTCAGTCTCCCAATGTATTGGGCCTGGTGGAGGACTGGTCCGCCGCGCGCAAGGCTCTGGCCACCGAAGATACTCTGCTCATTGCTGCTGCTGATCCCCTTACCCTGGGCATTCAGGAAAGCCCCGGCGCAAGCGGAGCGGATATTTATGTTGGGGAAAGCCAGAGCCTGGGGATTCCACTTTCCTATGGCGGCCCTTACCTGGGGCTTATGGCAGCTAAAGAGAAGTACATTCGGCGGCTGCCGGGACGCATCGCCGGCCGGACCGTAGACCAGGAGGGTAAACCAGGCTTTGTAATGGTGCTGCGGACCCGGGAGCAGGACATCCGGCGGGAGAAAGCCACATCCAACATCTGCACCAACCAGGGCCTCATGGCCCTCTGGGCGACGATATACTTGTCCTTGCTAGGCAAGGAAGGTCTTCGGCAAATAGCCCGGCTGTGTTTCGATAAGAGCCAGTACCTCGGACGGGCCATTACCCAACTTCCGGGTTTTGAGTTGCCCTTCGGCTATGGGTACGTGAAAGAATTTGCGGTTCGCACCCCGGTTCCAGTCCAGGAGCTGCGCCTGCGAGCGGAAAAGGAAGGTCTTTTTATTGGCTCCGTGCACTGGAAAGGAGAAGACCTGATGCAACTGGCCGTAACCGAGAAGCGGACGCTAGAAGAGATGGACCGCTTGATAGATTTTCTGAGGCAGGTGGCTTAATGAGTGTTTTCCAGACCCTTATGCAACGGCTGGCCATTCAAAAGGCCAACTACCTAGTGCTTATCGACCCGGACCGTAAAAATGATGGTCGGTTGAATGAGCTGGTTTCTGGTGTGAATGAGTCTGGTGCCGATGCTATTCTGGTGGGCGGCAGCCTTATCATGGACGGCGGCTTTGAATCACGGGTAAGTACTATTAAAGCTGCCTCACGAGTACCGGTGATCCTCTTTCCTGGTTCATCAAACCAGCTTACAAAACAAGCGGATGCCGTTTTGTTTATGTCGCTCCTCAGTGGCAGGAATCCCCAGTATCTCATCGGAGAGCAGGTGCAAGCTGCGCCGGTGGTGAAGCATCTGGGGTTGGAAGTCATCCCGACGGGTTACCTCCTTATGGCGGGGGGAAATCCCACTGCGGTGGAGTTGATGAGCAGCAGCCAGCCGCTTCCTATGGATAAGCCCGACATCGTCCTGGCCCACGCCCTAGCGGCCCAATATCTGGGGATGTACCTGGTCTATCTGGAAGCTGGCAGCGGCGCTCAGCGGTCGGTGCCTGAAGATGTGATTCGTAATGTGGCCGGGGAGCTAGACATCCCCCTCATTGTAGGCGGGGGCATCCGCAAGCCTGAAGAAGCGGCCGGGAAAGTCCGGGCGGGCGCACGCTTCGTAGTAACCGGCACCATTGTCGAACAGGAGGGCGGCCCGGATATTATGCGAGCCTTCGCCGCAGCAGTACACGAAGGGTGAGATTTGTGGGCAGTTCATTAGCTGAATCCCGTAGCTTGGCGGTTAATCATCTGAATGACAGTGCCGCTACTATCCAGACTATGATATCTCAATGTCTGGAGGATATTGTGGCTGCGGGTGAAGTACTGGTTGAGTCCTTTAAGAAGGGACACAAGGTGCTTATCTGCGGTAATGGCGGGTCGGCCGCCGACGCCCAGCACCTGGCTGCCGAACTCATGGGACGGTTTACTTCGGTGCGCAAACCCCTGCCTGCCGTCGCTCTTACCACCGACACTTCGCTCCTCACTGCCTGGTCCAACGACGTGGATTTTGAATCGGTTTTTGCGCGCCAGGTGGAGGGCCTGGGTCAGCCGGGAGACGTGCTGGTGGCTATCAGCACCAGTGGCAACGCCCCGAACGTAGTTCGGGCGGCGGCGCAGGCCCGGAAACAGGATCTGCAGGTCATTATCCTTACAGGCAATACCGGGGGCAAGTTGGCGCAGGGGGTCAGGCCTGAGGAAATCATCATCCGCGTGCCCTCCACCGACACCCAGCACATCCAGGAGGCGCACATAGCCGTGGGGCACATTCTATGTGCCCTGGTAGAAAAAGCTCTGGCCTTTCAGGCAGCATAATGGATGAAAGGATTCCCTTCGGAGCAGAGCACCTTCAGGACTATCTCCTGTACGCCAAGGTTGAACGCAACCTATCACCAACCACCCTGCTGGCCTATCAGACCGATTTAGCCCGTTACCTGAATTACCTGAACGATATCGGCGTCAAGAATCTCAGCGACGTGCGCCAGGGCCAGGTGCGGGGTTATACCCGCTGGTTGAAC
>JBGVTM010000057.1 GCA_041862535.1 Candidatus Neomarinimicrobiota bacterium
AATCAGGCGAAGCAAAAGACGGGAGAGGAAGCGGACCGGCTTTTTGCCCAAGCAGGTGAAAAATATGAAGAGGCGCTTACTATTAAACCTGACAAGTATGAGGCCTTTAATAACTGGGGCCTGACTCTCAGCAATCAGGCGAAGCAAAAGACGGGAGAGGAAGCGGACCGGCTTTTTGCCCAAGCAGTTGAGAAATACGAAGAGGCGCTGAAAATAAAGCCAGATATGTATGATGCTCTAAGAAACTGGGCTACTACTCTTATCAACCAGGCGAAAATGAAAGAGGAAGAAAAGGCGGCAAAGGAATTGTTAGATATAGCCAAAGAGAAATCATTACAAGTTGAAGACATAGTTACTGGTGCTGGAGCCTATAACCTGGCCTGTATTAGCGCACTACTGGGGGATGAAAAGGAATGCAGGAGCTGGCTGGTAAAGAGCAAAGAACAAGGCAAACTGCCTGACGTTGATCATATTAATAGTGATGAAGACTTAGATTCGGTACGCGGTAAGAAGTGGTTTAAGGACTTCCTGGCCGGTCGCTGATCATGCCTCTATGAAACGAAAATACGGGGTGCTTACAATCCGCATGGCTGTCCCTGGCTTGCTGGGGCTGGTTCTCATGGCCCTGTTGGTAGCCCAGGAAGGTCCGGGTACTGAATCCGCCCGCCGCCGGCTCTTCCCCATCGATCCCAAGGCCTACCTCCTGGGCCAATTCAGGCCGGACACCACCCGCGATTTTTTGCGCCTGCCCCGGAGCCTTACCGCCGGTCGCAGCGCCTATTTGCGGACTGAAGCCGCCGAGGCGCTGATACGCATGGCCCAGGCCGCCCTGACAGATGGAGTGCGCCTGAAGGTGGTCTCGGCTACCCGCAGCTTCGACGAGCAGCGGGCTATCTGGGACGCGAAGTTTACCGGATCGCGCCGCTCCATGGGGCGCAACCTGGCCCGCGATTATCCCGACACCACTGAACGCTGCCTGGCTATCCTGCAGTATTCGTCAGCACCGGGCATCTCCCGCCACCATTGGGGCACCGACGTGGACCTTAACAGCACCGATCCCGCTTATTGGCGGACCGGCAGCGGGTTAAAAGCCCTGCACTGGCTCGAACGCCAGGCCCTTGATTACGGGTTCGTTATGGCTTATCCGCCGGATCGCGAGCGTGGCCATCGCTACGAGCCGTGGCACTGGTCTTACCAGCCCCTGGCCCGGCCTCTGCTGCGGAACTACTACCGTCGCTTTGTTTCGGATGCGGACCTGGATGGCTTCCTGGGGGCGGCGGCGGTGCGCCAGCTGCCGTGGCAGGAATGGTATGTATACGGGGTGGCTGAGGTGCTCAGATGATCCTGGAAGGGGCCGGGTGGGGGAAGCGCGCTGGTGGCGCGGCTTAGCTGTTCAGGCCTGCCTAGCTGAGGTCCTCATCTTCACCCTCCTCCTCTTCAGCTTCCTCTTCATCCTCATAGTCTTCCTCGTCTTCATAATAGTCCTCATCTTCTTCTAGTTCTTCTGTTTCTTCCCAGTCTTCATCTTCTTCATAGCCGGGATAGGGTTCCAGACCATAGGGCTCATAGCCCGGCGGATAGGGGGTGCCATAATAGAGTTGTTGCTCCGGCAGGGCTGTCACCGATGGGGGCTGTTCGGCTTCAGGAGGTGGAACCTGGACTTCGGCCCGGGGCGCTACCAGCCCCTCAGGCTTCTTGCCGGCCAGCTCCAGGACAATCAAGGGCAGGAGCATTACCACTAACACTGCTAACGCCAGTGCCAGACCGGCCAGATTGAAGGTATAACTACCCCACATGGTCTGCTCCATGCCGTAGGTCATAAAAGCGGAGATGGCCAGTACTCCGCCCAGGCCCGCTACAACTCTGCTCAGGGTTTTGCCAAAGCTGGTTTCCGTCGCACGTGCTTCCTGACTGGCTCGCAGATCAGCTGCCAGGAGATACAGGAGCCAGACAATCAGGCCGCCGCTTACGGTGATGAGGGTAATGAAGAAGTCACCCAACGCCATGGCCAGCAGGCTGATGATGAAGACCACAACAACAATCAATCGGCTGATAATTACCCTTGATTCCCGGGACATACACGTTCCTTCCAAGAGCCAACGATTGGTGCCACTGCAAGCAGCCGAGAAGAAGGGCTGGCAGATGGCTTCTAACGGGAGAATTTCCACGACTCCTCTTTCAAATGCAAGTTCTAATCTACTCCGCTGGGTCCCTTGTTAAAGTGGAGAAGAGTAAGGCCTATCAAACTGCAGGTGGTGTGATGTGGGAGTGGATATTCGGGGCTGCGCGCTATAATTTTACCCACAATGCCTAGGGATAAAATCAAGACCGCCGTCATTGGCCTTGGCTATTTGGGCCGGCATCATGTGGAACAGCTGCTCCAGATACCGGAAGCGGATCTGGCGGGGGTGTACGATATCAGCGCGGATAAAATGGCCGAAGTCCAGCAACGGTATCAGGTAAGCACCTTCCCGACGTTAGAGGAGGCCCTCTCGGTGGCGGAAGCCGTACTGGTAGTCGTGCCTACCCAGCAGCACTTCAAAGTGGCGGCCCAGGCCCTCAAGGCCGGTTGCCATGTGTTCGTTGAGAAGCCCATCAGCCAGACCCTGGCCGAGGCTGACCAGCTCCTGCGCCTGGCGGAGAAGCAGGGACGGCTGATCCAGGTGGGACACATCGAGCGGCTTAACCCGGCGGCCCGGGCGCTGGAAAAGTATGCCCTGGAACCCCGCTTCATCGAAGGACACCGCCTGGCCCCCTTCTCCGAGCGGGGAACCGACGTACCAGTAATCCTGGACCTTATGATACATGATATTGACGTGGTCCTGCACCTGATTAAGTCCCCCGTCCGGGAGATTCGGGCCAACGGCGTTAACGTCATCACTGATTCATGTGACATCGCCACCGCTCGCATCGAGTTTGAAAATGGCGCTGTGGCTAACCTGACCGCCAGCCGCGTCTCACAGAAGCAGATGCGCAAACTGCGGATTTTCCAGAGCCACATTTATATCGGCGTCGATTTCCTCCAGCGGCTGACGGAAGTTTACCGGCTGGTAGACCCGGAGGAGATCCCGTCTGAGGCGCTCCTCACGATGCCGTTTGAGTTTGGCGGCCGCAGGCGGCTCATCACTTATGAGAAGCCGGAGATCCGGGCCGATAATGCCCTCTATCTGGAGCTGAGCAATTTCATCCGCTCGATAGGGGGTCTGGAGCAGCCGATTGTTGACGGCTACTCGGCCCGAGCTGCCCTCGATGTGGCCATTCGTATCCAGGAAGCCATCGCGGAAACTGGTTAGGGGAAGGCACTCTGGGTTTGGAGGTCCTTGTGAGTACCTGTGACGGAGGTATGCCGGCAGCGCCCGATGCCATCACTCTGCTATTATCTCCACTTGACACGTGAGCACAACCGCTACCTCGGAACGCCGCTTCTTCATTGTGGCCGGTGAGGTCTCCGGAGATCATCACGGTGCTGCCTTGATGGCGGCCATGCGGCAGCTGGACCCGTCCTGCCGCTTCTCCGGCATTGGTGGTGCCCATATGCAGGCGTTGGGTATGGAATGTCTCTATAATGCCGAGGAAATGGCCCTGGTGGGATTCTGGGAGGTGCTCCGACGGATACCTTTCCTCTTAAGGGCCCTGCAACGGTCTGCTGATTACATTTTGAGCTGGCAGCCCGAACGGGTGATACTCATCGATTATCCGGGATTCAATCTCCGCCTGGCCCGGCGACTCCGCCAGGCCCGCATCCCGGTCACCTATTACATCAGTCCCCAGCTGTGGGCCTGGAGGGAGGGGCGGATTACTACTATCCGCAACTGTGTGGAGCAGCTGATGGTGATCTTCCCCTTCGAGGTGGACTGGTACCGTCAGCGGGGGGTGGAGGCCAGGTTTGTGGGGCATCCCCTCCTGGAGGAGGCACCGCCGGAAACCTCCCGGCAGGATTACCTGGAAGGGCTCGGCCTGGATCACCAGCAGCCGGTCTTGACCCTTTTCCCGGGCAGTCGCCGGCAGGAATTGGAGCGCCATCTGCCACTCTTCGACGAGGCTGCCTCCCTCCTTAAGAAGGAGCTGCCCCAATTGCAGGTAGTGCTGGGACTGGCCCGCGGCCTTTTGCCCGACCTGGTGCCGGAGGACATGCGTCGAAGAACGCTGGTCACTACCTCCCAGCCCCGCCTGGCTCTGCGCTATGCTGACGCCGCCATCGTCGCCTCAGGTACCGCCACCCTGGAAGGGGCGGTGTGGGGTGTACCCATAGTGGTGGTTTATCGGGTAGCCCCCCTCTCGTGGTGGCTGGGCCGGCGGCTGGTGAATCTGCCCTACGCGAGCATGGTCAACATCCTTTCAGGAGCTGAGGTGGTTCCGGAATTCCTCCAGGATCGCGCCCAGCCGGGGGCTATCGCCAGGGCGGCGCTGTCTTTTTTCCAGGATCCGGCCCGGCGCGAGGCTGTGTTGCAGAAACTGGCCCTGGTTCGGCAGTCGCTGATGGCTCCGGCGTCTGGCAATGGTGGGCAGCCTGTGGGAGAGACGGATACTACGCCCGGGGATAAAGGGGCCTCCTATCAGGCGGCCCGGGCGATTTTGCGGGCGGAATAAGCGCGGGTTCAGCTGTGATACAAAAGTTGGGATTAAGGCTGCTGATTCAGCTGGAACGGGGGCTACTGGCCATCCTCTTTTTCCTGAACCGCAAGGTGGTGCATGGCGAAGAGTATTTAATCCGTGCCCGGGCTGCTGACCGGCCAATATTTGTCGGGTTCTGGCATGCAAGCATGATCTTCCCGCTCTGGTATCTACGCCGCTACCGTCCCGTGGGATTGGTTAGTCAATCCAGTGATGGGGATCTTATAGCCGGTCTTCTCGAGTCCTGGGGCTATTCGCCTTTCCGGGGCAGTAGTACCAAGGGCAGCCGCAAAGCCCTGCGGATTATGATGCGCATGCTGGACCAGCCTGGTGTCATCATGGCAAACGCCATGGATGGTCCCTTGGGGCCTGCCAAAGTTGCCAAAGAAGGTGGGCTGGCTTTGGCTGCCAGGAAGGGGGCAATCATCATTCCTATTTCAGGAGCCGCCAGTCGGCGCTGGACCTTCACCCAGAGCTGGGACCGCTTTCAGCTGCCCAAACCCTTTGGCCGGATTGTTATTCAGTTTGGACCGCCTATCGAGTCTGATCCCGGTATAGCCGCAAGTGATCTGGCTCAGCTCATGGGCGAGCAGCTAAACCGGTTGGAAGCGGAGGCCGATGCTTACACGGCGCACCTGGGCTAAACTGCGGCCCTTTCTCTGGCCGGTGGCGCTCTTCTATTGGGGTCTGGCGTGGTGGCGAAATTTCTTCTATCGGATCGGCTTTTTCGTCACCCGTCGAGTCTCGGTCCCGGTGGTATCCGTTGGCAATCTGTCGGTTGGGGGCACGGGAAAAACTCCCGCTACTATTTTTATTGCCCAGCATTTGTTGAGCCTGGGCTATAAGGTGGGCATCGTCAGCCGGGGGTATGGCCGGCGATCATCGGGCACCCTGCTGGTCAGTGATGGCCGCCGCATCCTGGTTCTCCCTGACGAGGCCGGTGATGAGCCTTACCTGATGGCTTCTCGACTGGCAAGCGTACCGGTTGTCGTGGATGAAGATCGCTATCGGGGCGCCACAGTGCTGATCTCCCGTTTCAGCCCCGATATCCTCATCCTGGATGACGCTTTCCAGCATCGGGGCTTAGCCCGTGATTGTGATATCGTCCTTTTGGACGCCAGCTCGCCCCGAACGGACTACCGGATTTTTCCCCACGGCACGTTGCGGGAGCACCTCGGCGCTCTGAAGCGGGCCAATCTGGTGGTCTGGACCAGGACCGACACGTATGCCCCACCACCGGAATTATGGCGGAAGGTTGAGGTGCTGGGTATCCCGCAAATTCAGAGCCAGATGGAGATAATTCCGCAGCTCATCGAGGCGGCCTCCGGCCGATCGGTACCGCTAGCCGACCTCCAGGGGCAGGGCCTGCTCGCCTTCTGTGGCATTGCCCGACCGCTAACCTTCTATCATGCGCTTATCGCTATCGGGCTGGAGCCGGAGACCGTCCGCTATTATCCCGACCATTATAACTATACCCGCGCTGATATGGCCTATCTGGCAGGACTGACCGAGGATAGCCGGCTGGCGATGGTGACGACTGAAAAGGACGCTCTGAAGCTGGACCGCGACTTTCTAGCCGCACACCAGGTCTATATGCTGCGGATTGAGTTTCGTCTGGCAGGCCCGGATTTTGAGACCTTCAGGGACCTGCTGGCACTGCGTCTCCCGCTCCCTCAAATCACGCCGTCCGTTGGGGAAGCATAGACCACTGAAGTAACCTCGACCCGGGCTTGATACTAAGTCGTTAGTCCTCCCAGCTGCCGAAGATTCCAATCAGGTCAACCACCCGGTGGGCGTACCCCCACTCGTTGTCATACCAGTTCAGCGTTTTCACGAAGTGGCCGCCGGATACCTTGGTGAACGGAGCGTCGTATATGGATGAGTGGGGATCACCAATGATGTCGCGGGAGACGATGGGCAGGCTGGAGTAGGTCAGGATGTTTTTCAAACGTGGTGTGGCGGCGGCATCGCGCACGGCCGCATGGATATCCTCTACGGTCACTTCCTTTTCCAGCTCGCAGACCAGGTCTACCACCGACCCATCCGGGACGGGAACGCGGCAGGCGATGCCGTCCAGCCGGCCAGCCAGTTCGGGCAGTACCTTTCCCACGGCCCGGGCGGCGCCGGTAGTTGTGGGTATGATATTCTCCGCTGCGGCCCGGCTGCGGCGCCAGTCCTTGTGGGGCACGTCGGCCAGACGCTGGTCATTGGTATAAGCATGCACGGTGTTGATGATGCCTTCCACAATACCGAAACTGTCATGCAGCACCTTGGCCATGGGTGCCAGGCAGTTGGTGGTGCAGCTGGCGTTGGAAATGATCCGGTGCTCCGGCTTAAGGCGGTCTTCATTGACGCCGATAACCACGGTGTAGTCGATCTCATCCTTGGCGGGAACCGTCAGGATCACCCGCTTGGCTCCCGCATCCAGGTGGAGCTCAAGTTGGGCCTGTTTCCGGAAGACGCCCGTCGATTCAACCACCACGTCGATCCCCATCTCACCCCAGGGTAACGCAGTGACCTCTCGTTCGGTCAGCATTCGCACCCGGTCCCGGGAGGTTTTCAAATGCCCGTCCTCGATGGTGACCTTTTCCGGAAAGGCCCGCATAATCGTATCGTATTGGAGCAGATATGCCAGCACTTCATGATCATACAGATCGTTGATGGCCACGACGTTGATGTCATCACGGTAATGCAGGATGCGATATACCGAGCGGCCAATGCGGCCGAATCCGTTGATAGCTACTCTCATGCTGCACCTCCCTTCTCGTTGATCCGGGCGTAGGCGTGAATGACATCCAGCAGCCGGGCTGCATGCCCCCACCCATTGTCATACCAGCCCAGGGTCTTGACAAGCCTGCCGGCAGTTTTCATAGTGGCTCTCATATCAAAAACCAGGCTGTGGCGGTTGCGGATAACATCACTGGAAACGATCGGATCTTCCGTCACCTCAATGATGTCCGGCATGCTGTCGGCGGCCGCTCGCAGGGCCTCATTAACCGCTTCCACCGTGGCACCGGCGTCCCTGAATTGGCACGTCAGGTCAACGCAGGAACCATCCGGTACGGGCACGTTGAGTGCAATACCATCAAATTTGCCTTTGAACTGGGGTAGGATGACGTCCAGCCACCTGGCGGTGGGAGTTTCATTAGGGATAATGTTCTCGGCGGCAGACCGGCTCCGGCGGAAATCCTTACCGGCTATGTCTGCCAGCGGCTGGTCGCTGGTGTAGGCATGGATGGTGGTCATCATGGCTCGATCGACGCCGAAAGCGTCATCCAGGATTTTCAGCATCAGCGCTACGGGGTTGGTGGTCGATGAGCCGGCGGAAATCATCCGGTCGGAACGGGAGATAGTATCATCGTTTACTCCCATTATGACCAAGCGGTCAATCTCGTCCTCAGGGAGGCTGGCGACGATTACCCGTTTCGCCCCGGCCGCCAGATGAGCCTTCATGTGGGCTTTCGTGAGATACTTCCCCGTGGCATCGACAACAATATCTACTTCATAACTCTTCCAGGGAACGTCGCCTGGTGCTACGCCAAGAATCATCTCGGTGATCCGATCATCCTTAAGCAGCAACCGATTATTCTCAAGCCGTACCCCATATTGGAATGACCCGTGGATAGTGTCCCTTTGGAGCAGGTAGTAGAGAATCTCAGGTCGTCCCACGTCGCTGATGACAGCGATTTCGACATCCGGGATTTCGGAAGCCAGGCGGTAGAGGTTGCGCCCGATGCGCCCGAATCCCATTAAGCCGACCCGGATTCGCTCTGCAGTATGGCCGTTTCCTGACATATTGATCCTTTCTAAGCACGCCCTTGACGCGTACCAAGGTATTGATAACCTGGCGTTATAAGCCTGAAATATTTTTGATAAGATACCGTTTTTTTACGACCGGACACAAGGGTCGTATTCATCGGTGGCGGGAAATTTTCCGGGGAGGTTGTGCTCTATCTGCCGGAGGGCAGCTTATCCGCCAACGGCGATACCGACGACAAAGATTACCCCCACGAAGGCCAGGAGCAGTGGCCAGCCAGTAAATAGAAAGCGGCGCTGACTGGGATCCTCAAAAACATGGATCTGAAATTCATGGATGGTGACACCGCCGTGGGAGTCGGTGATCTCGAAGGCGACGTCGTTGGGTCCTTTCTGTATGCTACGCGGCCGCCATTTGAAGAGGCCCGTGCGGGGATCGAAATCCGAGTAACGGGGCAGCTTGGTGGCCTGGTAGCGGATGGGATCGCGGTTCAGATCCTCCGCCACCACGCGGTAATTGTATTCGAAATTGTTCAGCGCCACCGGCTTAGGCTGCGAGATGATTCGCGGCGGCATATTGACAAATACAGTGGTGGCCTGGCGGTCGCTGGCGTGGCCGTCGGTTACTTCCAGCTCAAACTCCTGCCAGTTGATCTGCTCCACCGATGGTATCCAGGTCACCACACCCTTTGCATCCACCTGCATGCCCTCCGGGTGTTTGGGAAGATGGTAAGCCAGGCGCGCATCCTCGTTCTTGTCATCAACCCGTACCCGGTAGATATAGCGCTGATCGACAAGGGCCAGCGTATCGGCCTGGGAGACAATCGCCGGCGGGTAGTTGGCATAGACCTGAAAGGCTTGCTCATCCCGGGTGTAACCGTCTGAGACCATCAGACGCACCTGGTGATAGCCCGCCTGGGCCGGGGTCGGGGTCCAGGTTAACAGTCCGTCGGCGTCCACCATCATGCCATCCGGAAAGTTCCGCAGACTGCAGTGAACGAATGGAACTCGCTCGGCATCGTACTTAGGCATGATACCCCGGCCTCCCTGGAAAAATTCCCAGAGAACATCCTCCAGCTCGATCACACCATATTCCGGGTTGTTGATTACCAGAACCAGCCGGTCCCCTTCGATGAAAATGTGTTTTACCTGTTGTTTGAGATCGATACGTGCTGCCTCGGCCACCTCTCCGGCCTCAGGTCGGCGCGGTTTTTTGAGGAAGATATTCTTCAGTTCCTTGAACTGGGTTAGATAACGTGGCAGGTCCAGCTTGAACTTATCGTCCTGGATCTCAACCTCGTAGGCAACAGTGCGGCTCAGGTCGGTAACCACGGTGGGCCGCCTGAACTTGAGCAGACAGCTCTGGTTTTCATCCCGGGTCGTGATCGGGTAGCGGTAGGTTTGGCCTACAACGGCGGAATCGGGAGGTGTTGAAGTAATGCTGATAGGACTGTTGACAAAGGCGATCCCTTTGAATTGGGTCTGGTCGATGCCGTCGGATAGTTCTACTACGTACCGGGCGGCGTCCAGGTCCTGGAGGGTAGTGGGCCAGGTGAGGTTGCCGGCCGAGTCGATGGTCATGCTCACCGGTCCGCCTGCCAGGCTCCAATGGAGGGCTTGAGAGGGGTTGGAATCCCGCCCCTCAAATGAAAGCCGCAAGGTGTCCCCGGCCGGAATAGCCACAGCCTGTGGCGGCGCATTAATAAACTTGGGCCGGGCATTTACATATACCCACCCATCCTGCACATCCTCGGCGGTACCGTCGGTGATCCGCACCTGAAAATACTGCGTGTCAATTTGCGCTGGAGTAGGGGTCCAGCTGATGAGGCCTTCCTGATCGATGCGCATCCCGTCCGGCTCCCGGGTCAGGGCAGACACGTGTTCCTTTTTCGAACCGGGTTGGAATACGGTCACTTGATACTGATACGGCTCTTGCAGGTGGGCTATATGGGGCACGGTCGAGGTAATGGTGAGCTGCGCATTAACGTTCAGGGTGAAAGTCTGCACGTCCTTGTCAAACCCATCGTTTGCAGAGATTACCACCTGGTAGTCGTCATGGTGGGTCTCGTTGGTGCGCCAGTTGAGGATGCCGTTGCGGTCGATGGCCATGCCCTCCGGCCCCGACTCCAGGCGGTAGTCGATGCGGGCGTCGGAGTTGCGGTCGTCCACCTGGATGCGGTAAGCGAACAGGTGCCCTGCCAGCAGGCGCAGGTTCTCCGGCTCACTGGTGATGCGCGGCTTGTCGTTCACATAGATCAGGATCTGATCCCGGACCACTTCCGCGTCGGGTAGCAGAACGGAATCGGTTACCATCGCCTCCGGCCTGATACCCGTATGGTAGGTGATTTCGTATTCTACGTGCCAGGCGCCCAGGTGCTCGGACTTGGGCTGCCACACGATGGCCTGGCGCTGGAAGTTGAACACCATGTCCGGCGCTTTCCGCAGGAAACGGAAACCGGCGAACTGCTCGACCCGGTCACCGAGCACGTTCCGGGCGAATTCGTCCCCTGCATAAAGGAGAATATCGGGTGTCCGATGGGAAGGCAAGGCCCGGGGATCGGGCGGCTGTGGTCGTTCCGGGAAATAGACCTGGGTTCCCTCCTCGTGCACGGCAAACGGCACCGGTTCAGCGGCCCGCACCGCTTCCTCTAGGGCAGCTTCCACACCAGCGACGGCTTCTTCAGTAATCTCAGTCGGCAGCGGTTGCCTTGCCGCTGCGTAGGGCGGTAGGGGCAGCTGCTTGGGCAACGGTTCGCCCACTTCGGCGAAGGCGATAAAAGCACCGCTGGCTGAGTGTACCGGCAAGATGATGATGGCCGGTCGCTCTTCCCGGGCTGGGAGAACCGCAAAGGAGTGGAACTGCAGGGGCGGTGTAGCGCTTTCCGGCATTTGGGACAACAGCTGTGGTGCAGTTACCGGTGTCACAAACCGGGCATTATTGGTGGTGATGGTGCCGTCGGCCTGCAGGTAAATGATCTCTCCAGCGCCGTCTCCATCCAGGTCGGTGATGGCCAGATCGATAAGGTTGGAGATTTCCGTATCCAGTGCGGCGGCATCCAGGGTGGGGCCAGCCAGACTGACCAGAGTGAGGGAACCGTCAGTGTGTGGTAGGATAACCTCCTCCTGGCCGTCGCCGTTTAGATCTCCCGTGGCCAGCGCTGTGGTCCGAACCATCTCGCCGCTAGGGGCCGTAATAGCCACTTCATAAAAATCTTCCCGGCCATTTATATACGCCAGCAACGAACTGGGCCCGCCGTGACCGACAACCAGGATATCGCCTCGCATGTCGCCGTTGAAATCGGCCACTGCGATGCTGAATGGCCAGGGTCCCGAGCTCATCTGCCGGGAACGCAGCTCCTTGCTGGCACGCAGACCGGTTGGGCCCCAGTCCGCAATCAGCACCATCCGGTCAGGGCTGCGCGTGGCGATCACCAGTTCGTTATCTCCTTTGGCATCGAGATTGGTGACCCTTAACTGACGGGGGCGCAGATAGGATATGCCCCCGCTCCGATAATTCCAGCGGAAAGTAGGTTCCGCCGAAAATGTGGTGCTATTTTCGTCCCAGTCGAATACTAGCAGCCAATCGGGGGCCGACGAGGCTTCCAGGGTATAGTAATGGATTAGAACGGTGATTTCAGGCCGCTGGTTGCCATCCAGGTCTGTCACCCCGGCGTCGACCAGCATAGCCAAGGCCTGCGCCCCCAGCCGGTAGCGCCATAGGGCCCTCAGCGTGTCTGCGCCGGTATCCTCATAGTACACTACCTCGGAAGGCGTCAGGGAGTCGGTAGGTGCCTGAAGTGCCAAGAGTTCAAGTCGGCCATTGGCGTTGTGGTCCCAGCCCCCATCCAGAACATGAATGGTTTGGTTCTGTGAGATCAGCCCCTTGATCGTCACCTCAGCCGGCAGCAAGCTGACGATGAAAAGTGGTGCAATCAGGATATATAGACGCGCGCCCAAACTCTTTTGATTGTGACTTAACGTTCCTTATTAAGTGAACAAGGGTTTTGATTGGTTATTACTGAACTTGCCAAAACTATTCAATTGATATTTATTCAAAAAATTAGACGGACTAGTAAGATTATGCAAGCGAAAAGGTACAGGGGCGGATGTAAAAGCATATCAGGGGGTAAATCGACATATTAGACCTGGTGAAATTAATTTATCTTGATATTGGCCCTTTTCGATTGTAGAATAAAAAGAGAAGCGTTTGGGGACGGTATTCAATCGTTTCAAGCTGAGTTAAAAATTTAGGGTTTATTTTTCAAAGGGGTTGTGTATCGCTGATTAGCGACGCGATATAGTATCGAACTGGCGATGGCCAAAGGCTTCGTTATCGTCAGTTTGATTAACACATAAGGATGTCTGTCGCCTAATCGATCAATGATCTGATCGAGCGGGGGATCCAAAATGTGGGGTGCATTCCGCAAGCGCGGAAGGGATACCTTCTGATCCTAACCCGTCAGCTAACCCCGTAGGCATAAGAAGGGACAGATTTTTGGTCAAAGAGGGCTACAGACAAACCGGTAGCCCTTTTTTTATTGGCACTGGTTCCAGATTTGACCCAGGGGGACACGAAATGAAAATAGTCTTAAGCAGTATTATAGTAGTCACTCTTTTATTGGCTGTCGGATGTAAAAAACAGGCCCGGGAGCAGTTAGGAGAAGGTGAGCTGGCAGGCACGATAACCATGTCGGGAGCATGGGCCCTTTATCCGATGGCGGTTAAATGGGCGGAGGAATTCCAGGAACTCCATCCCAGGGTAAGGATCGATGTTGCTGCCGGGGGTGCCGGCAAGGGGATGGCTGACGCTTTGGCGCAAGTCGCGGATATCGGCAATGTTTCCCGGGACATTTACCCTGAGGAGATCAAGAAAGGCGCCTGGTGGGTTTCAGTGACTAAGGACGCCGTGGTCCCGACCGTTAATGAACGTAATCCCATGCTGGCAAAACTGCTCACTAAAGGTGTCGACCGAGAGACCTTTATTGCTATCTGGATTACCGGCACTGTCGAGAACTGGAGTGAAGTCATTGGTGAAGCGGTGACGGAACCAATCCATGTCTATACCCGCTCCGATGCCTGCGGTGCGGCCAAGACCTGGGCCAAATTCTTGGACGGTAAACAAGAGGATCTGCTCGGGGTGGGGGTCTACGGAGACCCGGGATTGGCTGAGGCTGTCAGGAATGACATCCTGGGCATTGGTTTCAACAATATCAACTATGCCTACGACGCCAAGTCTAAAGCGCAGGTTGAAGGCATAAAGGTGCTGCCGGTGGATCTCAACGGGAATGGACAAATAGATAGTGAGGAAGATTTTTATGACAGCCGGCACGAGATCGTTGCGGCCATCGCTACCGGGAGATACCCCTCTCCACCGGCACGAGATTTGCATTTTGTATGCCAAGGTAGACCCACAAGAGTAGTAGTAACAAAGTTTATCGAGTGGGTTCTGACCGATGGTCAAAAATATGTACCCGAATCCGGTTACATAAGCCTGACTGCTGAAAAACTGCATGAAGGACTGAAGAAACTGGAAGGTGAATAAAGAGCGCTATGAGGAAGACCTGCAATAAGAATGCCTCCTCATATTTCAGGGCAAAATGAGATTGTTTAGCTGGCAGAACAGAAGGCTATTGAAAGACAAGCTTGCCAGCAGGTTCATGCTGTTATTAGCGATTTTCGCGGGACTGGTAGTGATACTGATGGCCCTTGGATTGTATCAACGGTCCCGGCCGATATTGGCAACCAAGTCTTTGATTGAATTGTTCTTTTCATCCTCCTGGCATCCGTTGCGAGGAGAATTCGGATTTTTCCCGTTTATAATGGGCACCTTCTGGGTAACCGGCGTGGCGGTGGCCATCGCCGTTCCTTTTTCCCTTCTGACCGCGGTGTATCTTTCTGAATATGCGCACAAGAGAGTACGGGAATGGACAAAGCCGCTCATAGACTTGCTGGCTGGCATCCCTTCCGTGGTCTACGGGATCTGGGGCGTCCTGATTCTGGTACCGCTGATTAAAAATCACCTGGCGCCGCTCTTTGGCACTTTCTCAACTGGTTACTGTGTCCTGGCGGCTGGCATTGTCCTGTCAATAATGATTTTCCCCATCATAATTCACGTGTCAGCAGAGGTATTTCGGTCAGTGCCCTATGAGGTGCGAGAAGCCTCTTTAGCGTTAGGAGCAACCAAGTGGCAAACAATCAAGTATGTGGTGCTACGCAAGGCTATGCCGGGTATTGTTGCGGCTATTGTTCTGGGCCTGTCACGGGCATTTGGCGAGACAATGGCCGTACTGATGGTAGCAGGAAATGTGGCCCGGGTGCCATCTTCGGTTCTGGATCCAGCCTATCCGCTGCCGGCGCTGATTGCCAACAACTATGGTGAAATGCTATCGGTGCCTCTATATGACTCAGCGCTCTTGCTTGCCTCCCTGGTCTTATTGCTGGTAGTTCTATTCTTTAACGTTATTTCCAGAATCATCCTCATTAGAATTGAAAAGAGAATGCGTTGAGATGGACGGAAGAAAGATAGAAGAAAACTTCTTTAAGATGCTCATGATTGCTTCGACACTTTTGATCATCTCGAGTCTGGTTCTTATCCTGACCACCGTGGTCGTAAAGGGCTTACCTGCCATGAATCTGGCCATGATCACTCAGACCCCGAAGGGTGGCTATTATCTTGGGAAAGAGGGTGGCATACTAAACGCTATTGTCGGCTCACTTTACCTGGCAGGTGGAGCAACATTTCTGGCAATCCTGATCAGTTTGCCCGTCGTGATTTACCTTAATGTCTATGCTGATAAAGATTCCCCCTTGGTGAATGCTTGCCGCTTCTCGCTAGATGTCCTCTGGGGTGTTCCTTCAATAGTTTTTGGAGCTTTTGGCTTCACCATTATGCTATTCTTTGGTCTCCGGGCCTCACTGCTTGGCGGGATTATTGCCGTATCACTATTGATTCTGCCGGTGATGAGTCGGGCCATGGATGAAGTAATCAGAATGATACCGGAAGAACTGTTGGAGGCGTCGTACTCTTTAGGGGCCACCAAATTAGAGACCGCCTTGAAGGTAGTAACCCGACAGGCCCTGCCCGGAATATTAACCGCCGTCCTGATTGCCTTTGGTAGAGGCATCGGGGATGCCGCCTCGGTTATCTTTACCGCTGGCTTTACCGATTCTATTCCGTCCTCGTTGTTTCGCCCGGCAGCCACCTTGCCGCTGGCCATCTTCTTTCAGCTGGGAACCCCATTTCCAGAGGTTCAGGAGCGGGCCTATGCCTCGGCACTGATACTTACCGGGGTGATCTTAATCGTGAGTATAGTCTCCAGGATTTTAATCACCAGATTTACTAAGCACATCGTGAAGTAAGAGGTCAATATGGAATTCAAGACCCATATAAGCGTAAGAAACCTGAATGTGGTTTACGGAAAAGAACAGGCCTTGAAAGATATATCAGTTGATATTCCAGACCGGAAGATAACCGCTATTATCGGACCCTCAGGCTGTGGCAAGACGACCCTCTTGAAATCCTTCAATCGTCTGATAGATTCCATAGAAGGCGTCAGGGTCTCCGGTAAAGTATTTGTGAATGGAGAAGACATTTTCAATCCCAAAACCGAGGTTACGCACATCAGACGGAAAATGGGTCTGCTGTCGCAAAAGCCCTATCCCCTGCCCATGTCGATCTATGATAATGTTGCCTACGGCCCCAGAATCCATGGAATCAAAAGGAAGAAGAAATTGGACCGATTGGTTGAATATTACCTTCAAGAATCGAGTCTTTGGAGTGAGGTAAAAGATCGATTGCATACCCCGGCGTCAAGTCTTTCAGTGGGTCAGCAGCAGCGGCTTTGCTTAGCACGGGGCCTGGCAGTGGAACCTGATATCATCCTTGGTGATGAACCGACCTCGGCCCTTGATCCGACAGCGAGTCAGCGCATTGAAGAAAAGTTCCTCGAACTGAGGGATAGATATACCATCGTCATCGTTACCCATATTCTGCGCCAGGCCAGGAGATTGGCGGACTACGTCATCTTTCTATATCTCGGTGAATTGATCGAACACGGACCGGCGGATGATGTTTTCAGCCATCCGAAACATGAATTAACCGAAGGGTACATTAAGGGGGTTATCGGCTGAGGAAGTAGTTTATCATTAAAACGTTCTGTAGGACTCGCGTTCGGATATTCTTCCGGAATGGGCTGTCTTTGACGGCGGGAGACAAATGCGCCAACATTCTACTAACCAAGCACCTTGCGGGCTGGGATTGGTGAAATAACCTGTGGAAATGCCCGGCCGTCGGGGCGGTGATCTGATCCGGTAAAGAGAGACCTTAAAAGATTATACTAACTTTGAAATCCCACCAGATTTGATCTGCCCACTGCTTTAGAATGTAAATGGGAATGTCTTACCGGCTACAAAAAGCAGTAAGATACCCTTCGCTAAAAATGAATTGTTGAGTGCAAGGTAGGCACTTATATTGTAAGTTCACGATTTAGATAAATATTCTCAAAGGATCATCCTGGTGACAATAGTGGAAAGATTTTGTTTTTATCGCGGTTAAAGTATTAAAAACGGAGTCACATATGCCTAAGCGATTCCTATCCATCGGTTTGATATTGACACTCATATCCACCCTCTATTCTCAACGAAGTGTCCCTTTCTCTACTGAAGAGTATTTTGGTGGCGGCATCGGTTACACCCCCACTTTTTTATGGATTGATGTGGCGCAGAGCCTTCCTTTCAACCTCCTGGGCACAGCTGATACGAGTACCGCCCTGCTCGGTAAAAGTGGCCTGGGATTCAGTGGTAGTGATATTGACGCGCTGGGGAATTTCCTGGTGATCCATGGGGCGGAAGGCTTCGGTAACGTCTCGGGCAACTGGCGGGTGGGCGCCTACGTGGGTCTGGGTTCTAAGACTATCGCTCGCCTTGATACGGCCACCAACCTCAGGGTCGATTTGAAAATCGCTCTCATGACCGGCAACGCCTCGGTCGAGTACGTAATACCCCTTTTCAGTAACCTGGAGATTGCTGCCGGCTCCCTGTTCGGCTTGAGCCGGGCTATCATTCAGTTCACCAAAAAGGACGGTGACCCGTACTGGGATAATCAGTTTACTTTTAATGGTATTAATAAGGATAACTACTCCGTGGCAATGTCGGGGACTTTTTTCTCCTTTCAGCCCTATGTGGCTATCAAGCTGCAATTCCTGGATCGGGCTGGCCTTCGTCTAAGTGCCGGTTATCACGTTGGAACTCTCGCCGCTGACCGCTGGACGCTCAATGATCTCGTGCGTATCATTGCACCCAGTAAGAGCAACTTCAATGCCCTGGCCGTACGGGTTATGCTCTATCTAGGGATATAATAGAGGCTCCCCATGGGGGTCGCTGGCCCGCATTAGTTCTCCTTTAGACGAGGTATTGCCCGATGCCTGTGGGACGACTTTGACATCCATTAAAAATGATAGAATGAAATCTGATGAGTAAGAAACGTATTCTGATCCTCGCTGTTGCCTTCGGTGTGATTCTGTTCAGCCTGTCAGGCACCAATCTCAGGTCTCAGCCTCCGCAGGGCACCAGCGATCTCTACCGGAAATTGAACACCCTCCAGGAAATCATCAGTCTGGTGAACGAGAACTATGTGGACCTGGTGGAATGGGACAAGGTCATGGAGGGGGCCTTCGATGGGTTGCTGGAACGCCTCGATCCGCATTCCACCTACATCCCCAAGGAGCGGTTCGAATCCATTCAGGAGCTGTTCGTAGGCAAGTTCCAGGGCATCGGCATCGAATTTGACATCATCGACGATTGGATTACGGTTATCGCTCCGGTGATCGGGAGTCCTTCGGAACGGGTAGGTCTGCGGCCGGGGGATAAGATCGTAGAGATCGACGGGGAATCCGCCTATAAGTTCACTCAGGAGCAAGTCGTGAAAACCCTGCGGGGACCTAAAGGTACCTCGGTGAACCTGAAAGTTCGGCGGCCCGGGCAGGAAAAACCCATCGCGTTCACCATCATACGCGACGATATACCCCTCTATAGTGTCCTGGCTTCCATCATGCTGGATCAGAAGACCGGTTATATTCTCATCAATCGTTTCTCAAGCACCACTGCCGAAGAGGTTGAAGCTGCCCTGCGTGAGCTGGAAGCTCAGGGTATGACGCAACTGCTCATCGACCTTAGAAACAACAGCGGTGGCTATCTGGAACAAGCGGTGGAAGTTGTGGACAAGTTCGTGGGCGTTGAGGATACTCTCGTGTTCACCCTGGGCCGAGGATCGCGGGTAGATCAAGTCCATTTGGCTCACCAGGCCGGGACTCATCCCCGATACCCGATCATTGTCCTTATCAACCGGGGATCGGCCAGCGCTAGTGAGATCGTGGCAGGCGCACTTCAGGACCTTGACCGGGGTCTGGTGGTGGGAGAGACCAGCTTCGGCAAGGGACTGGTTCAACGGCAGTGGCGCTTGAGTGATGGCTCGGCTTTGCGGGTTACGGTGGGCCGCTACTACACGCCCAGTGGCCGCCTTATTCAACGGCCTTACGGCAAAGGTATCGACGAATACTACCAGGACTTGATAGACCGCTCCGCTGATCCGCTCGTCCAGGATTCGATATTGGCCACCCTGCCGCGTTATCGCACCCGAGCCGGACGGGTGGTCTACGGCGGCGGCGGCATTATGCCCGATGAGTCCCTCCCCTGGAGCCTTAAACTGACCGACCAGACCATTAGGCTGATGAACCACCCGGAGCGGTTGTTCTTCCAATACGCTGAGCTGAAGGCCATGGAGCTGACCGGCCGTTATCCCGATGTGGGCGCATTTATCGTCGGGTATCAGCCGGGGGATGCGGAGCGTAAGGAACTGGCCGAATGGCTCCAAAAACGAGGGCAAGAAATCGAGGAAGAACCGCTTGAATCCGATTGGGAATACATTGCCAACGTTTTAGCGAGTGAAGTGGCTGGACTTTTGTGGGACCGGGAAGCCCTGTATCATGTGCGGCTTGAACTGGATAACCAGGTTCAGGCGGCGCTGAAACTGTTCGGTCAAGCCCAGGATCTGCTGGCCTTGCGATAGGTTCCTTTACGAATTGACATTCCCCGATGCTGTACTTAATATGCTAGGCATTTTCCGAGAGATATTTGACGATTTTCTGGTGATTCATTTGATTTCATATGGAGGTCCAAGTTAGGTATTATGGTAGATTATTTTCTCCAAGGTGGCGGTTTCATGTGGCCCATCCTCATTGCCGGGGTGACGGGGATTGCCTTTTCCCTTGAACGCCTCTACCATTTACTTAAAGGCAATATAAATGTGGAGGTCTTTACCGATGAGGTGGCCACGACCCTGAAGGAATCCGGTGTACAGGCGGCCATCGCCACGTGCGATAAGGCCAAAGGACCGGTGCGCAATATCTTCCTGGCAGCCTTGGAGCGGATCGGTCAGGGTGCTTCCGAAGCGGAGAAGGCGATCGAGGCTCGGGGTACTATCGAAATGGCCAGCCTGGAGAAGAATATGGCCTGGATTTCCTTCTTCATCGGCACCTCCCCGTTGCTCGGCTTCTTAGGCACGGTGGTGGGCATGATCCGAGCCTTTAACGACATTAAAGTAGCCGATAACATCAGCCCTTCGGTGGTCGCTGCCGGTATCTCCATTGCTCTGCTGACTACAGCCTTCGGCCTCATCGTGGCTGTCGTTCTCCAGTTCTTCCAGAATATCGCCTTGAACATGATTGAGGGCCACATCGTAGACATGGAGAAGGGTTCTGAGGCTTTGGTCGAGACGATTATGGATCTGGAACGCGAAGGTAATTTGAAAGTATAATTAGTTGAATAGCTAAGCCAACAACCATGCAACGCAAACGCAGTAAGCTCAAAGAAATACCCTCCGCCTCCATGGCGGACATAGCCTTCCTGCTGCTGATTTTCTTCCTGGTTACGACCACCATCAGCATGGACAAAGGTATCGGCCAGTTGTTGCCTGCCATTGGTGAGGAGTTGGAGGTCAACCCGAAGAATATCACCAAAGTATTGGTGAACGCTACCGGCCAGATATTGCATGATGAGGAATTGATATCGCTGAGCCAGTTGCGCACAAGGGTGAAGAACATGCTGGCCCAGAACGATAAGCTCATTGTATCGGTTAAGACTCACCCGCAGACCAAGCATCAGGACTATATTGATGTCCTCGATTATCTCAAGCAGGCCGGGGCGACTCGAATCTCTATCGCCGAGCCTGATTTTTAGGGACTGGTTATCGGCGCCAGGAAACGCACATGAAGTTTAGATCCAAAACCCAGGTTAAGTCCGAGATTCCCACTGCGTCTATGCCGGATATCATCTTTATGCTACTGGTATTCTTCATGGTAACTACCGTCTTGCGGGAATTCGAGGGGCTGAACCTTCTCCTTCCCAGCGCCTCAAAAATAGAGAGGCTGGAGTTTAAGCGGAATACGGCCCATGTGTGGGTTTCCAAAGCCGGCCTGGTATCGATTGATGATAAAAGCGTGCCCATCCCTACTATCCGCCGGGTTATCTATGCCAAAATAGCGGAAAATCCCAAGCTGACGATCTCCCTTAAGGCTGACCGGGATACACCGATGAAGATCATTATGGATGTGCAGCAAGAGTTCCGGCAAGCCAACGCTCTGAAAGTCAACTACGCGGCCAGGTCGAGGGCTGTTTAAATATGCCTATTCATAAGGATTCCTTCGTCGATCGTTATCCCCTGCAGGTGCGCCTGATCTTCGTCGGGGTAGTGGCTGTTATCGCAGTCATGTTTTATTCCTTCCCACGGTTCCTGAGTGAGCGCGGTATCATTGAGCAGAGTATAGATGAGGTGGTTGAGACCATCGAGATTCCTCCGACTCAGCAATTCGAGGCTCCGCCACCACCCTCCCGGCCTTCCATTCCGGTGGAGTCAGAGGATGAAGATATCGCTGAAGACATTACCATTGAAGAGACGGAGCTGGAGAGCTTCGAGTGGGAAGCGCCGCCGCCACCCCCGGATGAAGGTCCCATCGTCCGATTCATTCCTTATGACGAACCGCCGGTACCCATCGGTGGATACACTGCCATACAGCGGAACGTGCGCTATCCCGAGATTGCCCAGGAAGCCGGGATTGAAGGGACGGTGATCATCCAGGCCTTCGTAGATGCTCAAGGCCTGGTCTAGGAAACCATCGTCCTGAAAGGTATCCCCAACACGGGCCTGGACGAAGCCGCTGCCGAGGCTATCAAGCGCACGCGCTTCAAGCCCGCCAAACAACGGGACAGGCCGGTAGGGGTGTGGATCTCGATCCCGGTTAACTTCAAACTGAAAAACTAGCCAACCCTTACATACCACTCGAACGTTATAGAGGACGTTGCCAGACGTCCTCTTTTATTAGCCTATTAATCACGACTGCGAATACCTACTCTCCCGACCTTAGGCGACCGGTCACTCAACGGTAGGATCGGATTCTGGTCCCATCTCGCTCTAAGGAAACGCCCGCCAGATGACGGGCGCTTCTGGTTTCAGGCCTACCTGGTGCCAGCTAGTGTAGTCGGTGTGGAATTGACTTGCTCATCGCCGACCCAGCAAGCGCAGCAGAAGCGTTATGATCAGGCTGATAAGGATCATGGTAGTAATGGGAAAGTAGAACTTGAAGCCCGGCCGTTCGATCACAATGTCTCCCGGCAGTCGTCCCAGCCAGCGCAGTACCGGAATGGATGGCCCCCACTGCATCCAGGCTCCAATGACGAGCAGGAGTGCACCTAAAATCATGAGAATCTTCCCCGTCATGGTCTCACTTCGCGGAATTTTCTCCCGTCAATGTCAAGAGCTGCCGTCGGATTTCCTCCATAACCTGCTCCAGGGTCATCTGCCGGTAGCGCTCGGCTGGAATAGCTTCCCCGATGCGCACGATGACCGGTCCCGGTTGCAGGAGCCAGGTTGTCTTGGATTTGAACCGGAAGCTCCCCTCAATGCCGATGGGCAGGATGGGTGCGCCGGTGTTGAGGGCCATATGAAAGCCGCCCTTCTTAAGGGGGCCCAGTTTGCCGGTGAGGGTCCGGGTGCCTTCGGGCAGAATGCCCACCTGGTAGCCCCGTTGGAGTCGGTCTTCAGCCAGCTTGATTGCGGCAATAGCAGCCTCACGGTCGCGCCGGCGAATGGGGATCACCTGAAACCGGTTGACCAGTGTCTTCCAGAAGGGATAATTCATCTGTTCCTCGGCCATGACGCCGGTGAATTTGCCCTGCATAATAGCGGCCAGAATAAACATATCGATAAAGCTGGCGTGATTCGCCATGAAAATGTAGGCTCGATCAGTGGGATAGCTGCCGCTGACCTGCAGTCGTACTCCCAGTGCCCGGAGAATGGCACGGCATATGCGTGTAGCCACCCAATAACGGGGACGCTCCCAGGGCAGGAAAGTGGCTGTCAGGAATATAACGCCTCCCAGACCGTAGACCAGGTAGCCCAAGGCCCAGCGATAGAGCGAAACAATAACCTGACTCATGCAGGGCCTTTCATAAGCAGATAGGGACGTTCAATCAGCGGGGATAGCTTGTGGCTTAACCTGGGAATAAGGAGGTAGGGGCTTTCCTCCCACTTGGTCCACTCATAGTCACTGCAGTCTGGTGACGTGAGAGTGCTCCCTTTGGAGGTGCAGTAGTAAGGCATGACCCAGATTACACTGGTTTATTGGCTGGCGCAAGGGGGGACAATTTCTGGTGTACCAACGCGATGGTGCGGGGTGTTGTGCCGCAGCAGCCGCCTATCATGCGGGCACCCAGGTCAATCCACTCCTGGGCGGCGGCGGCAAATTCTTCATCGGGGACCAACTCGGTGATGCTCCCCTCGGCGGACGGTCGGCTGCGACCGGCGTTGGCGTAGGCTCCGTACGGCAGTGTAGTCAGGTCTGCGATGGTTTCCACTCCCTGACGGGCCACCGGCAGCGTGACGCAGTTGACCAGTATACCTTGCGCGCCTTCACCCTCAGCGGCCCTGACTGCCTCTGAAAGTGGCGCGTCACCACTCCACAGCTTCAAATCCTCATCGATGAGAAAGGATATCAGCACCGGCAGGCCGGTCTTGACGGCGGCCTGCACAGCGATAAGCGCTTCCGCCAATGTGATGTGAGTCTCAAGGAGCAATACGTCGGCTCCGTATTCCGCCAGCCACCGGGCCAGTTCCCGGTAGGTTATATCAGCAGTCTCAGCGCCGGGGTAGTCACCGGGATTGTAGCAGTCGCCCACCGGTGCCAGGGACCCGGCCACGAGCTTGCTCCCTGACGGATAGGCTTGGACTGCCTCCCGGGCCAGTTCAATGGCACGGCGAGTGGCCCGGCGGGCGCTCTCCCGCGCGTTTCGCTCGTCCAATCCCGCGCGCCGGTAAGTGAAAGTGGTGGTGCGAAAGGTGTTAGCCGTGAGTAGTTGGGCGCCAGCCGCCAGGTAGTCTCGATGAATGGCCCGCACGACTTCCGGATCGGTTTCAAGGGCTCTGGCTGACCATAGGGGCAGAGAGATATCCACCCCTCGGCGGTGCAGCTCCGTGCCCATAGCGCCATCCAGCAGGATCGTACCCGGTTGTGATAATAGTTGATCCAGTGCTGACATCCCTTGGCGTCTATTCGTGCGATATCAAAATACCTCCCTTTAAGGGTGATCGGCCAGCGCTAAATTTTATCGATGGCTCTAACGCACTGGCAGCTTGGCGGACGCCAGGTAGTGGTCAGCCACAAGGCGGAGGCCGTGACGGTCTCGCTTACCGAAGAGAATCTGGTCTCTTATGACCTGGCGGGCCGCTATCTGGGTTCTTATGACCATGGTACCAACATTCGGCGGGGATTGGATAACACCTTCCAGCAGCGCTGGCGGGAAAAGGGCAAAAGCGGTGTTCTGCTACGCCACCGGTTTCTCCCGGAACCAGAGGCAAGAGCGCATCTTGAAAGTCTCCGCGAGCAGGTCGCCCGTCTGCTGGATGATGAGGTAACCGTCGGAAGCCAGCCGGCCACAGCCGAAGTACTACAGCGGGCGGTGAACTATACCTACGACCGCCTGGTTGCAAGCGCCCGGTCCTTTGCCGACTTATATGGCCACGTCCCCATTCTGCCGCCGGACCAGTATCGGGCGCTCGTGGTCCAGGTCACGGACGGCTGCACCTACAATAAGTGCAGCTTCTGCACCCTCTATCGCGATAAGACCTTCCGTGTTCGCACCCCCGACGACTTCCGCCGCCATGTCCGGCAGGTGCTCGATTTTATCGGCGAGGGCCTGTCGTATCGCAGCTCGCTGTTCCTGGGAGATGCCAATGCTATCGCCATCGCCACTCCACGGTTGGTGGCACTGATTGAGATGCTACACGCGGTTCCGGCACTCCAGCCGCTTCTAAGCCGCGGCGGCCTGCATTCTTTTTTGGATATCTATACCAGTATGCGCAAGTCCGTTGACGACTACCGCGCACTTAAGAATAGCGGCCTGCGGCGGGTCTCCCTGGGGGTGGAAAGTGGTAGTGAGCAGCTGCTGGCCTTTGTGCATAAACCCGGCACGCGCCGGGATATCCACCAGGTGGTATCGATGCTGAAAGAGGCCGGTGTGGCGGTGGTCATCATCTTCATGGTGGGCCTGGGTGGCCATGCTTACAGGGAGGAGCACCTGGCTGAGACCGTGTCTCTGGCCCGGCTGCTGCCGCTTACTAACGGTGATATCATTTACCTCTCCCAGTTCAGCCCTGACCCGCAGGCGCCCTATCTGCCCATTGCCTTCGCGGCGGGGGTGAAGCCCATGACGGCAGCCAAGATCGAGGCCGAGACGGGTCGGTGGAAAGCGGTCCTTGGAAAAGCGCTTTGTAACACCGGTGTCAAAGTGGCGCCGTACAGTTTTCAGCGGTTTATCTACTAGCTGGGCTGAACCTGGCAGGCGAATCGGCGTACAATTGCTTTGGAGACCTGATTTGGATATAATATTATGCGCATGAGGGCACGTAAAAGCACTAGCTTGACTATTATGATCTCTGGGACGAGCTTTGTGTAGGTACACCCCGATGACTATGACTCAACACGGAGCAGGTTTGAGTAGCAGGCAGCTGTGATCATGGATTCCCTGCGCGATTATTTTCTTATCTCCATGCCTCATCTCATGGACTCTTTCTTTGAGAAGACGGTGATTTACGTTTGTGACCATGATGCCCAGGGCTCCATGGGCCTGGTGGTCAACAAGCCTCTGCCAACAGCCAAGACAGCGGCCATCCTGCAGGCCCTGGGTCTGGGCTCAAAGAAGGGCGCGAGCGCCATCAAGCAGATCTACTACGGCGGTCCGGTGCAGCCCAATGTCGGCCTGGTCCTGCACACGCCGGATTATGCGATCGCGGGCACCCTGCCCATTTCCGGTGAAGTCTCCCTGACGACCAATTCCGATATCATGCGCGATATCGAGACCGGTAAGGGCCCGGAACGCTACCGCTTCACCATGGGCTACGCCGGCTGGGGCCCCGAGCAGCTGGAGCGGGAAATCGCCAACGGGGACTGGCTGGTGATCCCCGCCAGCCGGGAGTTCATCTTCGACAAGGCCGATCACCTCAAGTGGGCTGAAGCGGCCCGGCAGTTCGGGATCGAGATTTCCCAGTTCACCGGCTTCGGCGGCGCCGCCTGAGACGCCCACCGACCGGATTCCAGGCTGCTTACCGGTTTATTGTT
>JBGVTM010000058.1 GCA_041862535.1 Candidatus Neomarinimicrobiota bacterium
TGAGGCCATGCTGCGTAACGTGCGCTATCCACCCCACCTCGAGGATGCCGGCATCGAAGGCAACGTCGTGGTGCAGGCCTTCGTGGACAAGACCGGCAAAGTGATCTACGTTAAGATCCTCAAAGGCGTGCCGGAAATCGAATTGAACGAAGCCGCCCTCGATGCCATCAAAAAAACCCGCTTCCGACCGGCTAAACAACGCGACATCCCCGTCGGGGTCTGGATCTCTCTGCCGGTCACCTTCCGCATCGGACTCTGACACCTCCCCGAACGCTGACTCACCCCACCGCCTGCTGCCGGGCATCCGGCAAGGCCCCAGGCCGGATTGCTAACTAGGGCTGACAACCACCCGGCCGGTTTTCATGTCTAAGCAGGTGGGTGGCTAAGGCCGCCAGAGGGCTGCTGTGTCCATGAAAAGGAAACCATATGAAACACCTTACCCGCATCACGGCTATCGCGATCTGCCTCGTTCCGCTGATGGCCGGCCAACTGCTCGCCAAAGAAGAGACCATCCACAAGACCTTCAAAAAAATCAAGACGCTGGATATTGAAACGGTCAGCGGTGACTGCATTATTGAAGCCGGCAAGGGCGACAATGTCGTCGTGGACCTGGTATATGATTACCCCGATGATTGCTTCGAGCCCGCCTTCAAGCAAAGCGGCGACCGGCTCCAGCTCGAGGAACACTTCCGTGGATATGGAGGCTGCTCCGGCTCCTCGGAATGGACCATCACGGTTCCGAAAGATATGCGTATCGATTTCTCCTCGGCTTCGGGGAACCTTTCCGTATCGGACTGCACGGGGAAGTTTGGCCTGGAATCGGCCTCCGGATACATTGAGATTGACCAATGCGAAGGGAAATATGAGATCGATAACGCCTCCGGCCGTATTGAGATCAGCATCTCAAAGGGGGATTTCGAAGTCGACAATGCCTCCGGCCGCATCGCGATCAGCAACTCAGAGGGGGATTTCAAAGTCGACAATGCCTCCGGCCACATCCGGATGCAGGATGTCTCCGGCCAGTTCGAGCTCGATAATGCCTCCGGTGATATCGAAATCGATAATATCGTTGGCCAACTCAAAGTGGACAATGCCTCCGGTGATATCGATGCTACCCGTGCGGTGATCGAAGACATGAGCGACTTCGATACGGCTTCGGGTGACATTTCGGTCACGCTGGCTAAGAGTCCCGAACATGATATAACCCTGGATTCAGCGTCGGGAAATGTGGTGCTGAATTACAATGGGAACCCGGTCAGCGGCTACTTCGAATTTTCAGCCCGCAAGGACCGGGGCAAAATAGACGCACCCTACAAGTTCGATAAAGAAGAAGAGTATGAATATCAAGGTAGAGTCTATGTACGGAAATCGTTCACCCGCGAGAAGGATACACCCCGGATAGTCCTCAGCACCGCCTCCGGCAAAATCGAGCTGAAATTGGAATAGGGCCGCGCCCGATTGCTATCCCGAACGCTGTTATTTGAAGGCCCCGGGTGTCGTTCCGGGGCCTTTCCGTATAGCTTAATTTATCCCTCGCAGTAGGACCGGCCGGACCGGCACCCAAGGCCAGGAGTTGTATCCATTCTGAGTCATCAGGATCCCGCCCGCCGCGCCAGCCACTGCTTGTGGCGCTGCAGGTAGTCCGCGCACCAATCATGCTCGGGCGCCCCCAGAAAGGCGTCGATGATCCGCAACTTGATGGCGTTCACCATCCGCACGCTCTTGAAATCGGTCCACCAGAGGTTGGTGAAAATTGCCACCCCCAGGTCCTCTTCCGGGACCAGGGCCACTACCGCCCACATCCCACCGCCGGGATGCTCGTTGACCCGCCGCCCACGGTGGTCGTAAGACACCCAGCCCAGATCATACACCAGGAAGTTGGCCAGGACACTGTGATGTTCCCACCATACCCGATCGACGGAGATCTGGGGCGTCAGCATTTCCTGGACCGACACCTCGCTGACCAGCCGCTGCCCCTCAATCACACCCTCATTCAGCTGGAAGATCATCCACTTCGCGATGTCCTCGGCGGTGGTGATAACGCCCGCGGCCGGGGCATAAACGTAGCCGAAGCCGCGCCAGTCAGTAGCGACTACTTCACCCTCCCTCTCGTAAGCCGGTAGAAACAGGTTCTCAATCTGAGCGGGCTCTCCCAGCGCCTCCTCCAGCCGGGTCGGGCTCGCATAGGTCGAGGACATACCCAGCGGCTCGAAAATCCTGCTGGTGACGAACTCCTCCCAGCTCATCCCGGACAGGCGCGCCACCACCTCCCCGGCCAGCGCATACCCCACGTTGCTGTAAGCGTGCCGCTCGCGAAAACCGGTGGCTGGCTCCCGCAAGGGCAGGTCACCCAGAAGCCGCTCCATAGTGTAGTCAGGATCGTTCCATTCCCCCAGCCGGAAAGGTAGCCCCGCCCGATGCGCCAGCAGGTCACGGATGGTCATGTTTTCCGTCACGTAGTCGTCAGGACACTTCAGCTCCGGGATATAACGCTTGACCGGATCATCCCACTTCAACTTGCCCTCATCAACCAGCATGGCCAGGGCGGTGGCCGTCATGGCCTTGGTATTGGAGGCGATGGTGCACAGGGTATGTTCATCGACGGGCAGATCCTCGCCTGCCTGGCGGCTGCCGTAACCCTTCGCAAATATGTGCTGACCATCCTTGACCACCGAGATCACCACCCCGGGCGCATTCCAATCGTACAGCACCCGCTTAATGTAAGCGTCGAATTCCTGATCAAAAAAATCAGCCAGCGCTTTCTCCCGGCCGCAGCTGGGGTTCAGCAAAAGCAGAGCAAACAGAACCGGCAGGATCGCGAGCCATTTAAGAGCAGGTTTCATGGGGTCTCCAGACTTGATATGATAAAATAAGTGGCTGGCATGTTAGTTAGCCGGCGGCTAAAAAGTCAAGCCGCGAGTATACCTGCAAATTGCAGCTGGCCCTTCCCGCTACCCCAACTTTGACCGCTGACCGCTCCTCGCCTGCCATACTGGCATATAACGTCAGTCAATATGTCAGCCGAACCTGACCGATTGCTGGCCTTATACGGCACTTCTGACCGCCTGGCTTCCCTGGCACACCCCTTGCCCCTGTATAGGACGAAAATAATGCAAAATCTTTGAAATGGCACCCTGCCAGAAACAAGCATCAACAACTGAAGGAGGAATAACCATGACACTCGTAAAGTACACCCGCAGACGGCCCGTAGTGAGCCTGTATGATGACATGAACCGCCTGTTCAACCAGGTATGGTCCCGCAGCTTCTTCGGCTATCCGGTGCTGGTGCGCGATTGGGCCCCGGCCTTCGATATCCGCGAGACCAAAGACCAGATCGTCTTCGAGGCGGAACTGCCCGGCCTGAACAAAAAAGACATCAACATCACCCTCCACGAGGGCGTGTTGACTGTCAGCGGCGAGCGCCAGGAACGCGAGGTCACCGACAACGAGACCTTGCACTGCACTGAACAGCGCTACGGCAAGTTTCAACGCTCCTTCTCCCTCCCCGAGGTGAATGCGGACCAGGTCGAAGCCAGCTACAAGAACGGCATCCTGACCATCACCCTCAACAAGGTCGCCCCGGTGGAGCCCGAGAAGAAGCAGATTGCCATCAAATAACAGGGCTGCACGCGGTATCCTGATACCACGACGCCCAGCCCCTCTTCCCTATCCCCCGGGAGAGGGGCTTTTTTTTATCCACCGCCACCGATAACGGACCACTGACCACTAACTGCTAACTGCTGATCGCTGATCGCTGAAGGCTGACCGCTAACTGCTATCTGCCTCCTGCGCCTGCGATGGCTCCCGCCGCAAACCGTGCCGCCGATGAAATACCCAGACCACGATCCAGCCGAATAGGAAATTGGAGGACGATACCTCCACAAAGTGCGCCCTCCGGATTTCAGCCGGCATAAACTCGTTGGGAAGCAGTAGGGTGCCGCTCATCAGCACCGAGAACAGCAGGGCCACCGCCAGGCCCGCCTCCCACCAGGCCCCCTTCATCATCCGGATCACCGGCAGGGCCACCCCGATCCACAGCAGACCCCGTAGCACCTGAAACGGAAGTATCCACGAGGGCATCTGCAGACCGGCATAGTATTCCTCGTACGCCGCACCAGCCAGCGGCATGAAAACCAGGGCACCGAACGCGACGTAAATAACCACATATACGACCGCTACTAGCAGCACCTTCCACAACCATTGCGTCCAGGGCATGACCAGTCGCGGGTTGGGCTCCTGGGCTTCGGCAGCCCCCTTTATCTTGCCGTGGACCAGCACCGCCAGCGGCGCAAACACCACCGCAACAATCAGCCCGTGCATAAAGAACTTCGGCACCATCTCCGCCGGCACAATGTCCACCAGGTATTTCAGGAACACCAGCGTCTCGATCTGCGACAGGAAGGTCACTATCCCGTAGTAAACCACCAGGATGGTCAGCACCAGTCGCCAGCCGCCCCAGCGGGAACGCTCGAGCGGGTAGCTGATAACGATTGCGTGCATCGCGCACATGCTCAGCAGGGCCGTCATCGCCCCCGCCTGGCTACCGGGCTGGGAGGAATCCGCCAGACCCACCGCCAGGCCTGCCACCGTCCAGCAGGCAGCCAGCAGAATCGTTAGTACGATGATCCGCACGACGAACAGAAGAGTGTATCTGGTGCTCATGGATCAGTCTTTCGTAAATGATGCTTTCGGCAGAGTGTGTGTTATTAAAGGTAGGCGCGAAAGGGGCGCCAAATCCAACGGAATTATGACCACAACCCAGCGCTAAGAATAGGCTCTACTGAACTGTGTACCGCAGACCACTAACCATTAATACGCCAGCCCGTCTCAGCCTCTAGTCCAGCAGCGCGGACGGCGAGGTGCGGAAAAATTCCGCCAGCGGCAGGCCACCGCTTCCAACTAGCAGCGTCCGCTGGACGCTATACGCCTCGGCAAACCGGCTCATACCAGGCAGGGTCGTTCTCCAAGCACCGCTGGCCACTTCGATCGCTGCCAGGCGGTCACCACGTCTCAGAACGAAATCCACCTCCCGGTTCCGCTCCCGCCAGTGATGTACTCTGACCGAAATACCAACAGCATCCATAAAAAGCATCTGGGTTCCGCTCTCCTTTTCATGATCACGTCTAACATGGGCCTTCGATACAAGCAGAATCTCTCATTCCATGAGTCGTTTTATTCAATGTCCTGATATAATTAACTCAACGCACTGAGCATATTTACTCAATGCATTGAGTAAATCCTAGCACTGCCTCCTATTATCTGCTGCAGGCCACGCCCATGTCCTACTACACAATCTGCTACACTCGCAGCGTACTTGCTGAGATTTTTAATGGATTTTTGCCCGCCTTAGCTTTAGCACAGCCGAACCACGGACTACTGACGACTAACCACTGACCACTAACGACCGATCGCTTCTTACTTCTCCTTCCCCGCCGCCAGCCATACCCGCAAAAGCTGGCTGACAGCCTCGGGATTCTCTTCAGCGAACTTGCGTACTTCGGCCATCATCTTCGCACGGATTTCTAGCTCCGCCCTGGCCTCGGGGGAGAGACTTTTCGTATAGGTATCGGTGGTGGCGGCCCTCTCGCCCTTAACCGACATTCGCGGGGCGGCAGCGGGGGTGGCCGGAGCTGCCTTAACAGGCACGCGGCGTGGGGGCGGCGCCAGCTGCCGCACCGGGACCGGCTTTAACTTTTTTACCTTATGCTTCTTCACCATAGTCTTACATAAGATAGATGGCCGCCGGTGAATTGTCAAGCTGGAGTCTGGGGGTATTGGTAATTGTCCCGTAGGGACCCCCGCAGGGAAAAGTGCTGCTTGTTAAAAGCCAATCGCTGCTGGCTAATGGCCGAAGGCTCGAGGCTGGATACTGGGGACTCAGTCTTGGGACGTTGAACTATTCATTTTGCATTTTGCATTTTTCATTTTATCTCACCCATCCCACTCCTTGTACCTCTCGATAAACCGCACCAGCTCCTCCCCGGGCACCCGGATGTAACGCCCCACCCGCAGGGCCTCCAGCCGACCCAACTCTATCAACGTCTGTACGTAGCGCATTGAACATTGCAACAGGACGGCCACCTCCCCCGTGCGATACAGCCGCTGACGGTCGATCTTCTCAATCAACACCTCAAATCCATCGCTGCTCTCCATCCCCCTCCTCTCTTGCATCGCCCTCTGCTTAGGGCAATCCGGCCTGCTACTGCCAGAGCACTCCTGGACACTATTACCATTACTAACTCTTTAACTCCCGCTCGGTTAAACCCTTGCCTCGCTCTCCTGGCGTGTCATCTCTGGCTTCCCTGGCGCTTCCAGGGCGCTCCAGTTCAACGCCAGCAGCTCGTAGCGCCCCGTCTCATTGTGTTTTTGATACACATTCACGTAGCGCCGGGTAGTGCGGATGCGCAGGCTGTCGGCAATCAGCCCCATGGCCTCGTTCCACACCGCGTCCTCGAACTTGAACTGCCGCAGAGTCAGGATCGAGCGCACATTGATGCGCCCCTTACTGTCCACCTGGAAGGCCTGGTTAATGATCGCCCGCACCTCCAACCGGGCATTGCCCGTCCACCGCCGCAGACACTGGTCAATCTTCTGCTTGGCCACCTGCAGCCGCTCGTCAAATTCCAACGCCTCGCAGATCTTCACCTCTACCTTCAACCGCCCGTCGAAGCTCACCAACTCGGCGTTGCCCTTCCATTGCTCATCGTAGCCGGCCGCCACCTGCTCCAGGTACCCATCCAACAGGGCCAGCACCTCGGCCTTCACTGCCGCCATCTCCTCCCGAAGACGCAGCGCCTTGACTGCCACCCGCCGCACCAGCCGGTCCCGCGCCTTCACCGCCGGATCGATGTAGCGCGGCGGCACCGCCCGTCCCTGACCATCCAGCCAGTAACCTTGACCATCAGCGCTGGGCCTTAATAACATACGCACGCTTCCTGCCTCCCTACCAACCTCCACTCGCTGCTCTTTTTGTGTCATAATGACTCTTCCTTCTCTGTTCCCCAATGCTTAAATTGTCACCTACGGCATATGGCACAACCCATTACCGGTCAGATGGACGCAAGCCCGTACTTCGCAGCTATTATCCCAACCGGGGCCAATGGACCTGCAACTTCCAACGAGAAGTAAGGTTACCATTGCCGTGAACCTTGGATGGCTTAATATGCTTTCGCTTTGCCATTTCACAGATATAAATGTAGTGTGTAATAATTACTCATTGCAATAAGAAATGAACTCCCAGTCCAATAAACATGCCCGCCTGGGCCGCCGACTGCGCGACATCCGAACCCACCTGGGCGAAACCCAGACCGCCTTCGCCGAACGCTTCGGCCTCAAACGCCATGACATCGCCAACTACGAGCGCGGTCGCGCCGACCTCCCCTCACGACTCGTGGGCAGCCTGGATAAACTCGGCTTCAACATCAGCTGGCTACTCACCGGCACCGGCGGCATGCTCCGCGGAGGGATTCCCACACCCAACTCCTCAGATCTGGTGCTGGTGAGCCGCTACGACGTCCGCGTTGGCGCGGGACACGGTACCTTCGTGATCGGCGAAGACGTGGTCGGCTCCGTGGCCTTCAAAAGAGATTGGATCAAAGAACGCGGACTGAACTCCAACAACCTGGCCCTGGTGGATGTAGTGGGCGATTCCATGGAAAAAGTCCTGCGCGAGGACGATGTCGTGCTCATCGACCTCAGCCAGGCTGAGATCGTCAGCGGCAAGGCCTACGTCATCCGCATCGGCGACGAACTGCTGGTCAAGTACCTCCAGTACCTGCCCGGCGGCCTCATCCAGGTCTTCAGCGAAAACAGCGCCGTCTATCCCCCCTTCACCGTCGCCAAAAAGGACCTGGGAACCGAAATCTTCGTCATCGGCCGGGTCGTGGCCTCGGCCCACATGTGGTAGCCGCCCCTCAAACACCCACCCAGTCCCGGCTGACCACTGGATATACCCACCGGAAATACTTTACCTTTATCGCCTATGATCGCCACCTCCCGGCTGAAAATCTTCGCCACCACCCTGGTGGTCACCCTGTTTCTCTTCTTCACCAGCGCCTATATCTCCCTGAAACTGGGCGCCATGCCCTGGCCCATCGTCTTCTCCATTGTGGTTTCCGCCGGCCTGCTGCGCCTGTTCTCAAAGAAGATCAACCGGCACGATGTCAACATGGCTCAGGCCGGGGGTACTATCGGCGGTCTCATGGCCGCCGCCGTGGCCTTCGTGCTTCCTGGGCTCTACCTCCATCCCCCCCAGAACCTGCCCTCGGTCTGGACCCTCGGTCTACTGGCCGGCGCCGGCGGACTACTGGGCGTACTCCTCTCAGACCGGGTGCGACCCCACTATATTGACCAGGAGAACCTGCCCTACCCGGCCGGCCGGGCCGGCGGCGAACTGATCCGCGAAGGCTTCGACCGCGGTACCCTGTTTGCCTTCGTGGTCCTGGCCGGACTGCTTACCGGCGCCTTTACCTTCCTGCGGGATCACTTCGACATCTACCTGGTGCCGGTCACTATCGGCTCCCTCCTGCTGCCCTTCCTGATCGCCCCCATGGGGGTCGGAGCCGGCTATATCCTGGGCGCCCGCACCGGCATTAACTGGCTGGCCGGGGCCGTCATCGCTATCGCTATCCTCGTCCCGCTGGGCGGCCTGCTGGCAAAACCACTGGGACTTGATGCCGGCATCACCCCCCAGCTGTGGGCCCAGAACATCGGCATGGGACTGGTCCTCGGCTCGGGACTGGCACACCTCCTCTTTCATGGCCGCTTGCACTGCCTGACCGCCCTGTTCAGCCGCCACCACCCCCAGATCCCCGTCCTGGCCTTGTCAGCCGCGGCCCTGGCGCTCCTGATAACAGCCGGCCTGACATGGTGGGGCGCACTGCTCGCCCTGGCCCTGGCCTGGCTACTGGTACCGGTCGCCGCCCAACTCACCGGCGCTACCAACCTCGACCCCCTGGAACAGTTCGGCATCCTGGCCGCCTTTGTGGTCGCCGGCGCCTACGCCCTTCTCCACCTACCATTGCCGCAACCGGCTCCCTACATCATCGCCTTCTTCGTGGCCGTCACCACCGCCGTGGCCGGCGACATCGGACATGACTTCAAGTCCGCCCAGGTGGTGGGCACCCGCAGCCGCTATATCGTCCAGGCCGACCTGCTCGCCGTCGCCGCTATAATTCCCGCCGTGCCGGTCCTGATAGCCATCATCCGCGATACATTCACCCCCGAGCTGTTCACTGCTACCCTTCCGGCACCCCAGGCCAAAATGGTCTACAACACCTTTTCCGGCCTCATTCACCTGCCAACCTTCTTCGGCACAATGGGCGGCGCACTCCTGCTGGAAGGCCTGCGCCG
>JBGVTM010000059.1 GCA_041862535.1 Candidatus Neomarinimicrobiota bacterium
CATCCAGGACACGGAGCCGTTGCTGGTGGTGGATACCGATGGCTTCAATATCCACCGGGACAACAACCGGCTGGAGGAAATTATCGCCCAGGTCCGCCAGCGATTACCAGAAGGCCTGGTTAGCAATGAAGTGCAGTAGCGGGTGTCCCCGACGGTGTATGGCGTATCCAGATAGGGATCGTCACGGCGCATGAAAAAACTGGCCGTATTTGTTTCGGGCCGCGGGTCGAATTTCCGGAATATTCACCGTGCGATTCAGGCGGGAGAGATTCCGGCGGAAGTGGCACTGGTGGTAACCGATAAGCCGGATTGCCCGGCGGCCGATTATGCCCGGGATAACGGTATCAAGGTGGCTCACTACCCGGCCCGGGAGATGACTCCGGCGGCTCTATTGGGAGCCCTGCAGGAGGGGGGTATCGATTTCCTGATCCTGGCCGGTTACCTGAAGCTGGTGCCAACCGAAGTCGTGCGGGCCTATCCCCGGGCGATGCTGAATATTCACCCGGCCCTGCTGCCGGCCTTCGGGGGCAAGGGCTATTACGGCCACCGGGTGCACGAGGCCGTCATCGCCTCGGGAGCCAAGGTCTCCGGGGTGTCGGTGCACTTCGTGGACGAGGAGTACGACCACGGCCCCATCGTGGCGCAGGTGGTGGTGCCGGTGCAACCCGACGATACACCCGACGAGTTGGCAGGGCGAGTGCTTAAGCAGGAGCACCGCCTGTATTCCAAGGTGGTGGCAGCCCTCTGTCGTGGAGAAGTGCGCTGGCGGGAGGATGGTGTGCCCTATATCGATCCCCCGATCAAATTGTAATCTGCATGCCTCGTATTGGAGAATATTGAAACGCGCCTTCATCAGTGTCTGGGATAAATCGGGCCTGGAAGAGTTGGCCCGGTATCTGCATACGCACGGCTTTTCCATCGTTGCCACCGAGGGCACTGCCCGTGAGATCGAGGCCTGGGGCATCCCCGCGACAGCGGTGGAGGAGATCACCGGTCAACCGGCTATGATGGATGGGCGCATAAAGACGGCGGATATGCGGATATTCGGGCCCATCCTGGCTGACAAGGACAAGCCGGAGCATCTGCGGGACCTGGAGCGATTGGAGCAGGAGCCTATTGACCTGGTTGTAGTGAATCTCTACCCCTTCCCGGAGATGCTGCACCAAGGGCTGTCCAGGGAAGAGATGTTGGAATACATTGATGTGGGCGGGCCCAGCCTGCTGCGGGCGGCGGCGAAAAACTCCCGCCACGTACTGGTTCTGTGCCGACCTGAGCAGTATCCCCGCTTTCAGCAGCTGTACGATGAATATGGCGACGACATTCCCCTGGCATACCGTCAGGCACTGGCGGCTGAGGTTTTCCACCACACCGCCACCTACGATCACCTGATTGGAGAGTATTTCTCTCTCGCAGCAGAAGGTCCGCCGCCGACCATTCATATTCATGCTGAGCTCCACCAATCGCTGCGTTACGGAGAGAATCCCCATCAGCAGGCGGGTTTTTACTTAAGCCCGGGCCAGGAGCCGCCCTGGAAGCAGCTCCAGGGCAAGGAGCTCTCCTATAATAACTACACTGATATCGAGACGGCTGGCCAGATCGTGGCCGAGTTTGACCGCCCGGCGGCCGCGATTGTTAAACATGCCAATCCCTGCGGTTTCGGACTGGGGGAGACGCCGGAGCAGGCCTACCGGAAGGCCTTGGCCACTGATCCGGTGAGCAGTTACGGCGGTGTAGTCGGATTCAATCGGCCGGTAGATGCAGTCGCCGCTCGATCCCTGACGGATATCTTTCTGGAGTGCATTATTGCGCCGTCATTTACCCCTGAGGCACTGGCACTACTGAAGAAAAAGAAGAACCTGCGCCTGTTGGAAGCTGTCCCCGGGGAACCTCCGACACCTATCTGGGGTATCAGAACAGTGGCCGGTGGCTACCTGGTACAGGAGCGGGATAAATTCCAGGGCGAGGATAGCTGGGAAGTTGTTAGCAGGAAGAAACCGACCCCCGAAGAAATGCAGGCCATGCGCCTGGGCTGGAAATTGGTTAGATTTGTGAAGTCAAATGCGATTATATTTGCCGGCCTTGACCAGCTGCTAGGAATTGGTGCGGGCCAGATGTCGCGGGTAGATGCTGTTATTTTGGCGGGCATGAAGGCGGGTAAGGCGAATTTAGATCTGAGCGGTGCTGCTATGGCTTCGGATGCCTTTTTCCCTTTCGCCGATGGAATCGAGGAAGCAGCCCGGTTGGGGATTAGCGCAGTGATCCAGCCCGGCGGCAGCATTCGAGACGCGGAAGTGATCGCGGCGGCCAATGAGCACAACATGGCAATGATTTTTACGCACAAACGACATTTTCGACATTAAGGGTAGCACTTTTATGGCACGGGGCAATCAGTCAAAGTTTAGCTATTCGAATCTGTTCTCGATGGACATTGCCATCGATCTGGGGACCGCTAATACTCTTATCTGGGTAAAGGGGCGGGGAATCATGATTAACGAGCCCTCCATCGTGGCTAAGACAGTGAACAGCGGTAAAGTGATCGCCGTAGGCCAGGAAGCCAAGGAGATGCTCGGTAAGACCCACCACAATCTTGTGACCGTGCGGCCCTTGAAGGATGGCGTTATTGCCGACTTCCAGATGGCTGATGGCATGATCCAGGGCTTCATACGTAAGATGCATCTGAGCCGGATCGCCCGGCCCCGAATGGTGATCTGCGTTCCGTCGGGTGTCACTCCGGTAGAGCAGCGGGCGGTGAGAGAATCGGCGGAACGCGCCAATGCCCGAGAGGTGCATCTCATCGAGGAGCCAATCGCGGCGGCAATCGGGATCGGATTGGATATCGCCAAACCGGTAGGCAATATGATTGTGGACGTCGGTGGTGGTACTACCGAGATCGCCGTGATTGCTTTGAACGGGATTGTCACCAAGGAAACGATCCGCATAGCCGGTGACGAGATGGATAGCGCCATCATCGATTGGTTTCATAATGAGCATAAGCTGGAGATTGGTGATCGCACTGCTGAGATGATTAAATGCAACGTAGGCACCGGCACCAGCGACGGGAAATCCAAGATTGTAATCAAGGGCCGCGACCTTGTCACGGGCATCCCCAAGACCATCACCGTTCCTTCAGATGAGATCCGCAAAGCCCTCTCCGATACCCTGTATCAAATCATCGGTGCCATTAAACGGGCTCTGGAGCGCACCCCTCCGGAACTGAGTTCTGACATTCTCGACCGGGGAATTATCCTTACCGGAGGGGGGGCATTGCTCAAGGGATTGGACGAAATCCTCCGGGAAGAGACCAACCTGCCAGTACATGTAGCAGAAGAGCCTTTAACCAGCATTGTCCTGGGCACCGGGATGGTGTTGGAGCATATCAAGGACTTTTCTGCCATTCTGTTCTAATTAGCTCCCGGGAGTCACGTGCGGAACCTATTTGAGCTCCTCTATCTTTTCCGGGAGTTACTCCTTCTACTCCTCGCCGTCCTGATATCGCTAATGCTGCTCCTCACCGGCGAGTCTCGCCAATCTTTTGCTCTGCAGCAGCTATTCACCAATGTGGTTGGTGCCATACCGCGCCCCAGTCTGGGAATCGGGGATATTTTCAGCTACCGGGAAGAAAATCAGATTCTGCGCCAGCGTCTCATGCAGTATACCCTTCTCAACGCTGAACTGGCCGATGTCGCGCGGGAAAACGAGCGTCTGCGGAGTGTACTTCAATTCATGAAGGGATCGCCTTATGACCTGCGGGTGGCTGAAGTGATCAATCGGGGCGCATCGAGTATTCTGAGCACGATTACTTTAAATGTGGGTACTAAACACGGGATTGAGCCTAACCTGCCGGTATTAACCCTGGATGGCTTGATCGGCAAGACCATGACCGTAGCCTCTCAGGCCTCTGTCGTGCAGCTGGTCACCGACCGGAACTTTCGCATCTCGGTAAAAGTGGGAGAAGGGGGCGTCCGCGGTATTTTGATTCCTTTAAACGGCCCTTTTGCCGAAGTCACGGGAGTCCCTCTCAACACGGATATCAAAGCGGGGGACCGAGTGATGACCTCCGGTTTCTCAGATATCTATCCCAAGAACCTGCCCGTGGCGGTGGTTGAAGAAGTGACGGCAAAACCAGGAGATTATTTCAGTAGCGTGAAGGTGCGTCTCAACGCCCAGCCGTCGGAAATTGAACATGTGTTTGTTATGATCGGGAATGGTTCAGGCTCTTAAGATCACCGGCGTGTTTGTGGGCGTAATGCTCGCCCAGCTCTATTTGGCGCAGTGGTTGGAGATAGGAGATCTTCGTCCTGATTTCATCCTGATATTCTTGGTCTATATATCAGCCCGCTATGGTAGAATAGCCGGCATACTATGGGGATTTGGGGCTGGTTTTTTGCAGGATCTTACTGGGTCACTCAGCGTGCTGGGGGCCAATGCGCTGGCAAAGTCTGTCGTTGGTTATATCCTGGGCACGCTGAATGGCACCCTGACGGTGTGGACCCCCCGGATCGTGAACCTATACATCTACGGGACCCTGGTGGGGCACGCAGTCATTTATCAACTAGTGATGAGCTGGGGGCTTGAGATTGCACCAGGATTATTAATAAGTCGCATCCTGTTGGAAGCCTTTATTTCCAGCGTGATCGTCACCGGGATGCGTTTCGTACTGCCACTAATGCCGAGTCAAGCATGAAACTGCTGCCACCGTCCACGCTTATCCGACGGCGCAACCTCCTGGCCACCGCTATT
>JBGVTM010000060.1 GCA_041862535.1 Candidatus Neomarinimicrobiota bacterium
CCCTCAAGCCTGATTTTCTATCTGGGGGTCGGCAAAACATTGTCGCCCCTGGCACACCACACCCTGTTTTTCGATACCGAATTCGACCCCCATGCCGCCGCCCTCTACGACGAACCCCGGTGGCCGGAGAGACCCCAGTTCTACATCTCGTGTACCAGCAAAACGGATCCAACGGTGGCTCCGCCGGGCATGGAGACCCTGTTTATCCTTATCCCTGTCGCCCCGGGCCTCGAAGACAACGAGGAAATCCGGGAGCACTACTATCGGCAGGTTATGGACCGTCTGGAGCAAATCACGGGAGACGCCATCCGCGACCGGATCGTCTTTAAGGCATCCTATGCCCACAAAGATTTCAAGCGCGACTATCACGCCTATAAAGGCAATGCCTATGGCCTGGCCAATACCCTGCGCCAGACCGCGTTTTTACGACCCAAGGCCAGAAGCCGCCGCATCAGAAATCTTTATTACGCCGGCCAGCTCACCGTACCCGGACCCGGTATGCCACCCGCACTTATTTCAGGAAAGATCGCGGCAGAACTCGCAATGGAGGAGCTAGGACATGAATAATCTTGAACGCTACGAAAAGATGGCTCTGGAGACCAGCAGGAACACAACCAGGATTTACAGTACTTCGTTCTCCCTGGCTACGCGCCTGCTGGGATCTTCAACCAGAAAAGCGATCTACGCCATCTACGGCCTGGTGCGACTGGCTGACGAGATCGTGGATACCATGCATGACCAGGACAAGGAAGCGCTCCTGGATGAGCTGCAGGAGGATACCTTCCGTGCAATTCAACGGGGATTCAGCCTGAATCCGATCCTTCACAGCTTTCAGGGTACCGAGCGCCGGTTCCATATCCGACCGGAACTGATCACCGCCTTTTTCGACAGCATGCGGATGGACCTGGACCTGAAACGGCACAATCCAGCATCCTATCCCAAATACATCTACGGTTCCGCTGAAGTAGTGGGTCTCATGTGCCTGTATGTCTTTGTGAGAGGGGATGAAGCCCAGATCATGAAAATGGAGAGTCACGCCCGGAGCCTGGGCGCGGCCTTCCAGAAAGTCAATTTTCTGCGCGATCTGAAAGAAGATTACTTCGAGAAAGGTCGGCTCTATTTTCCCACCCTGATAGATTCCCGCTACTTCGACCTGGCCACTAAGAGAGAGATCGAAGCGGAGATCGAGGGCGACTTTCAGCATGCCCTGGAAGGCATCAAGCAACTGCCATTTTCGGCCCGCTTGGGCGTGTATGTTGCCTATCGATACTACCAGACCCTGCTCAGGGTGCTGAAGCGCACTCAGCCCCATATTCTTTTCAACCAACGTATTCGCATCAGCAACTTGCGCAAGGTGGGATTGTTGCCCATGACCCTGCTCCGCGTGGCCCTCAATCAGATATGAGTGCCAGAATCATCCTTTCAGTCGCGGTCTTTTTTTCGCTTCTCCCGGCCCAGTCTTATCCGGTGGACTTTCTGAGACAAGCCTACCTGCACTCCCTGGATGATGCGGAGTACGCCCGGCAGTGGTACGATGAATTAGTCGCGTCCCGGCAGAGCCTTACCGATGCCCTGACCCTGGGTTATCTGGGTGCCCAGCAGGCGGTGCTGGCCAAACACGACCCTCGCCCCTGGCGGAAACTGCACTACCTGCACCAGGCGGAAACGACGATGGACCACGCCCTGGCCCTGGAACCCGGTCACCCGGAGATACATTTTCTGCGTTTTAGCTATCAGCACAACGTCCCCGGCTTTCTGGGCTTTAATGATGAGCTGGAGCAGGACCGGCTATGGCTGGTCAATTATCTCGCGTCACCGTCGGACGGTCTGAGCGAACCGGAAGTGGCCGGTGATATGGTCGCCTTCCTGATTGCTTCGGGCCGGTGCACACATCAGGAAATCCAACGTCTGCAGTCGGCGATTCCTTGAATTACACATACCTGCTCCTCAATCTCGGCAGCCTCAGCGTGCCGCTCCTGTTTTCCTTCCATCCTCGGATCATGTTCGTGCGGCAGTGGCGCGCAGCCCTCTCCGCCATCCTCATCACCGCCATCCCCTTCCTGCTGTGGGATATCGGCTTCACCTGCCTCGGTGCCTGGACGTTCAACCCGGGGTTCACCTTCGGCACGGACCTGCTCGGCCTCCCCCTGGAGGAGGTGCTCTTCTTTTTCTGCATCCCTTACGCGAACCTGTTCATCTATGCCGTTGTGCAACAGTACCTGCCGGTCCGAACTCACCTGCGACCCATACGGGCGCTCTTTGGAGCCATAGCCCTGGGATGGATCGGCATCGGGCTCTTCGCATCTGGCCTCTACAGCACCGTGATCGGTCTGCTGGGTGGTCTCTTAATCCTCATCGCTATCGCGAAGATGAAGCATTTTGAAAGCTTCGTGCTTGCATATCTGATCCACCTGGTCCCCTTTATCATAGTCAACGGACTGCTGACCTCCCTACCTGTGGTGACCTACTCCAGCCAGGCTATCCTGAATATTCGTCTTGGAACCATCCCGGTTGAGGACCTGCTCTACAGCTGGATTCTTTTCCAGATCATCGTGATGCTCTATGAATACCTCAAGGATGGCTTGCAAGCCCGGCGACTGCTGCGGTCGCACTCGGAGTAGCCGTATTGCGGATGGGCCATTACCGAATTATTAACATTATCGCTGAACCAAAATCCTGGTAGAACATCCAACTGCTCATTTCAGCGAGGCCATAAGTTTGGCGCTTTGCCAGGGATGAACTTCCCCGGCCGTGACGGCTGCAGCTGACCATTTTTGACCACCCATTCCCCGCGCCGAAAGACGTGTTCCGGGAAAATGGCCGAGAAGCCAGCATAGGCATTCCAGTCGGCTATAGAGACGAGATCAGGGAGCCAATCGCGGGACGAGCTCGTCGGATCGACCACGACCAGATCGGCATCCGAGGCTTCCGCCAAAGAGCCTTTCCCGGGCGCCAAACCAAAGATCTCAGCGGGATTAGAACCCAGGAGACGAACGAGCAGAGATAGGTCTAATCCGCGTTCAAGAAACTGCGAGAGCAGTACCGGGAACATGGTTTCCACCCCGCCCATGCCATTGGGTATATCCTGGAACGGTATATTCTGCTGTTTGTCGGCTAACATGAACGGACAGTGATCGGTGCCGATTGTCCGGACAGCGCCTGTTTCCAGTCCTTGCCATAGAGCATTCAGGTCTTCGATTTTCCTAAGCGGGGGTGATGTTACGAACATGCGGCCGTCTTCCCGATGATAGACCTCCTCATCGAGTAAGAGATACTGCGGACAGGTTTCCACCAGTAATCCCTCAAACCGGCGCGCACACTCGAGACCCCGGGCCGAGGACAGATGAACGATGTATATCGGGCAGCGAATCTCGTCGGCAATCCGGCCAAGTTGTTCGATGGCCCGGACTTCCGCTTCATCCGGCCGGCTTAAGGCATGGTAGATCGGTTCAGCTGTCCGTTTGCTGAACAGCGGCCTGGCAGCATTACGGAGGACATCATTATCCTCGGCGTGAACCATAAGTAGACCGCCTTCGTCAGCAAGGACCTGCGCAATGCTCCGGATTTGCTCGTAGGTCAGGTACATCCCCGCTTCTTCATAAGTAGTGAATACCTTGTAGCTGAGTATACCCTGAGAGATCAGATCAGGCAGTTCTGAAATCAGTTGCTCGTCGAAGCGAGTGATATTGCAGTGGAGAGCATAGTCGGTGAGGGCTTCCCTGGCGTTCGCATGTCGATCCAGAACACTCTCGTGCAGGGTTTGGTCGTCATTTAAGACGGTAAAATCGATGATTGTCGTTACTCCCCCATGAAGGGCAGCCCGGCTTCCCGTCAAAAAATCATCCAGAGAAAATCCATCCTTGATAGGGACACCCATATGGGTATGGGCATCGATAAGGCCGGGAAAGATCAGGCGGTCGCGGCAGTCGAGGACGATGGTGCTTTCATCGGCAGGGAGGTTCGGTCCCAGGCGGGAAATCCGCTCCCCGATGATCAGGATATCCTCATCAGCTACCCGGTCCGGGTGGATGACCTTTCCGTTCCGTAAGAGTATCCGGTTCATATGAGAGCCATGTATCCGTGGGCGATATGCCGGCTCAACCGGTTTGACCACTGCCAGCTGCGATTCGCATGGTCTGAATGATTTGGGCAATAATGCTGACAGCGATTTCGGGGACGGTTTCGGACGCAATCTCAAGCCCCACGGGAGCATGGACGGTGTCAATTAGCTCCTGTGAATAGCCTTCTTCCTTCAACACTTTGGAGAATACGCTCCATTTACGCTCGCTGCTCAACAGACCCAGGTACCTGATTTCCATGGTTAATAGCATTTTCAGCAATTCCAGGTCATTACGGTGCCCACGCGTCATGACCACCACAAAATCGTGTGAAGATATTTCGGCGCCTTCCAGCACATCCGCAAATGACTTCACCACGATCCGCTTGGCATGTGGAAAGTACTCCCGGTTGGCGAGGTCTTCGCGGTCATCATAAACGATCACGTCACAGTCTATGAGATGTGCGAACTGCGCTACAGCCCGCCCTACGTGTCCGGCGCCAAAGATATGGAGGACGGGAAATGGTCGAATCAGCTGAATGAGATAGAAACCCTCAGGTTTGCTGAGAGTACAGGATTCACCCAGCCGCCATACTTGTTCCACGGATTCCTTCAATGTTTCAGGATAATCATGCGCAGCACTTTCTGAACGTGTTACATATCTTCGCACTTGAAGGATTTCGTTACCTGCTACTTCAGTTATCACAATGATCCCGGGTTCGCGAAGATTTTCCAGGTCCACGGCTGCCCACAAGTCTCTCACTGAGGGAGTATAGGGCTCGATGAGAACTCGAGTACTTCCCCCACAAATCCCCCCTTCCTGATCAGGATCATCATTGGTGAGCTCGAAACCCTCAAATCTCGGTTGTTCATCCTTCAGTACATCACCGGCGGTCTCGATAACCGAATGTTCAAGTGCACCACCACCCACTGTTCCGACAGGTCGCCCATGCTCGGGAATCAGCATAACCGGATAGTCTTTTCTGGGCACGGACCCACGGTGCTCCAATTGGGAGCATAAAGCGGCTTTCTGCGAGAAATCGAAGTCGCACAAGTACCGATAGATATACTTCTCCACAGTTTTACCGTTTAGTTACCCGCTAGAACCTGCTGACCATGGTCTGCGTTGCGATTCAGCATGATGAGTATCGCTTCCAGTACACCGCGGCCGACTGAGCGGGCTTTATCCGAAATTGAGAGGTGATCAACGATGCTGCCGCGTGGATCGATGTCGGCAATCTTGAGCCCGGGGCTGGCAGGTACTCTCGGTGAGATCAGACCGCGCACCAGACCCTGGAGGGGCGCACGGATCTCATACTTTCCTGCCAGTCGTCCCATAAGCGCGCCCACACTCACCACATCTCCGATATCCACGACCCACTCGATCGACCCACTCTGCGGAGCCCGGATTACGCGGCGGTAACTTTCACCACCTACCTCACCGGGAATGCCGGTGTTGGCCCGGGCAGGACCCTTCCAGATGATTCGGCCGAGGTCGTGTCCCCGCAGGGTTTCAATGACCGCGTGGCAATCACGCCCCGCGTGAAATCCAGGCCCCAGACCGACTGTAATAGGCGCCAGCGGCAGCAAACTTCTCTCGTGCCGCTTCAGCATGCGGGCATCTACCATGATATCCGGATGGAGCGCACCAATGCTTTCGAGATCATCCTCGATGAGTGCAATCTTATTCTGTGAGAGCACATTCGGCACGTCACTGAACGCGCATTGCAGGGCCTGGATGCCTTCCAGTTCCGCAGTACCTCGAATCATCGCCTCGCTGAAGCTCACCGTGCGGCGGATCGCGAGAGGTACCGCCAAATCACTCAGCACGACGCGGAAACCGACGCTATGCAGACAGTGTGCCGTGGCACTAGCCAGCTCGCCAGCCCCACGGACCCAGACGGTCATATCTCTTATTGCACTACCAGACAAGTGTCTATCCTACAGAAATATAGATGATCGTCAGCTGGCAGGCAACTGCTGCCCGAATACGACTCGTCGCGTTATAAGGAGCCGGGTAGTACTTATCAAGATCTAGCCTCGTGCCCAATCGGGACATCACCTTCAGACTAACAGATGCGGATTCATTCTATCCGATAGCAAATCCCGGCCTGCAAGCTGCCGGTGTACGTGCGGGCTCCGGATAAATCCCTAATCGCCGTAGCTATCTGTTCTGCCTCCCGGGGGTGCGTATCCACTTTATTCACGTAGTAGATGCGTTCGGTATCCTCAGGCAGTTTGCTGCCATAGCCATGGGGGCTGGTGACTACTTGTGCGATGAAACCCGCGTCGAGAACGGTACGCTCGTCAATTCCCCAGAGGCTCTGAAAAACCTCGGGCCGATGGATGTGACCTTGTGCCGGCGACGTATTGGCTACGTCTGCCCCTACGACAATGATGACATGGGTGGCAAACGGGGGAACATGAGGATCGCTGTCAATATGAGCTTTCAATGAGCGACCGCGGGCACCATCGCATTCGAATAGACAGACGTCCGCCTGGGATCTCACTGCATCCAATTCCGCCACTGATATACCCGCCAGCTTGGCCGGACCTTCACGATATCCCATCAGAAACAGAGGATTCGCCGTTTGAAACAGCAAAGGCAAATCCAGATTGGCAGTCTCTAACGCGAGAACGGTATGCAGACCGGCTGGATATTCTGAGCGTGTCAAGGAAGTCAGAAGAACCCGGGAATAACGCTTACTCAGCTCCACGCCCATCCGAAAGAGGAGCGATGTCTTCCCGCCGGCACCCATGATCGCAACACAATATCCGCGATCCTTAGAACGGCCCAAGAACATACTTGAAAAGTCTGCGCTTTCCATCCTATGCGATGTGGTTTGAATCAATATTCAACTTATCAACTTCAGGGAAATTACCTTCAATACGGAGCGTCTCGAAGCGGAACTGCGCCGTGCCTTACAATCGCCCCATACTCAGCTCTCTGGCAGAGATTCTAACTTGAGAACCTAGCAGTGGGTATGATTCCTGAGCAACCATTTCATTGAGTATTTGCTAATGGTTAAATTACCCTTCAGCAACACTTTTCAGTGCTTCGTCGATGATCGCAGGGCAGAATCGAGGTTGGCAGCATAGTCATTGAGTTCAGCAGCATCGGTTGAAATCCCATCGGACCTCCGAAACTGAAGCTGGCAGCCTCCCGGCCCTAACTGCAAATCCCAATTGAATGGATAAACAGTATCAATACATAGGTCGAGCGTTCCCCAGCATCGACGCCGGGGCCAAAACAACCGGTTCCACGCGTTACCTGACGGATATGTCGGTTGACCGAATGGTCTGGGGTTATCCCGTGTTCTCAACTATACCATTTGGCAGAATCAGGGGCATCAACCAGAAGCGAGCCCGGGCGGTCCCGGGCTGTGTTGAACTCCTATTCGCCGGGGAGATACCGGGCGAGAATCAGGTCGGGGTTATCATCGACGACCAGCCGTTATTGGCCGACGACGTGGTCCGCTTCATTGGAGACGTCATCGGTGTGGCCGTCGCAGATACGCTTGAGGCCGCCATAAAGATGGCATCACTTGTGGATGTCGAATATGATGAATACGAGCCCATCTGGTCTATTGACGATAGCAAAACAGCCACCGAAAACTGGATCCATGAATCAAATGTGGCTTGCAGGCATCAGGTTGTACGGGGAGACCTATCGACCGGCTTTGCCGAGGCGGACCTTATCGTCGAGGCAGATTTCCATACTCCGGTCCAGGAGCATTATTACCTGGAACCGCAGGGTTGCATCGCCATTCCCGAAACCGGCGATCATATCACGGTGATGGGGTCCATGCAATGTCCCTTTTACGCGCAGAATGCGGTAGCCAAGGCTCTAGGGATACCTTTGAGCCATGTGCGCGTGACGCAGGCTCCTACCGGGGGAGCCTTTGGGGGTAAAGAGGACATCCCTTCGGAGCTAGCGGCCCGGGCAGCCGTTGCAGCCCGGAAAGTAGACCGGCCGGTGAAAATGGTCTACCGACGGCGTGATGATATTCAACTGACCAGCAAACGCCATCCCTTCCAGATGCACTACAAGGTCGGGGTGACGAATAATGGTAAGCTCTGTGCCGCCGACATTAACCTGGAATCCAGTGCCGGCGCCTACGCCACACTATCCTCCGTGGTATCCTACCGCTCGACCATGCAGGCCATGGGGCCTTACGTCATTCCGAATATCCGGGTCCGATCGACCTCATATTATACCAACCTGCCGCCCAACGGGGCCTTTCGCGGGTTCGGTTCGCCTCAAGCCACTTTCGGACATGAGCGGATAATGGATTTGATCGCGGCCAGGCTGGGGATGGATCCCATCGAATTTCGTCTGCAAAACCTGGTACACACGGGAGCTGCGACGCTTACCGGCCACACACTCACGACCAGCGTGGGTGCGGAGGAGACCCTGCTCAAAGCCCGGAAAGCCTCCAGGTGGCAGAAGGAGCGAACGAGCAAGCCATCCTCCGACCGTTATCGCACCGGTATTGGAGTGGCCATGTCGCATTATGGCAATTGCCTGGGGGCCGCGGGCTGGGCCCTGGATGGCGCCGGGGTCAAGATTCAGATTCGACGGGACGGTTCCATTGCGGTGGCCTATGGGCTGACGGACATGGGGCAAGGAGCGACATCGGTGGTCGTCCAGATGACCGCAGAAGCGCTGGGGGTAAATCACGAGCGCATCACGGTCGTCCCAACAGATACGCAAAATGTGCCCGATAGCGGTCCCTCTGTCGCCAGTCGAAATGTCGTCATGACCGGTAATGCGATCCAGGATGCCGCTTCCAAGCTTTTGCCCATGTTGAAATCGGCGGCGGCGGAGTTGTTGGAGTGCAGCATCGAAGATATCATCATAGGCCAGGACGTTGCGCGGGATAGGAGCACCGCTAACTCCATCAACTTCACCAATCTTGCGGAGCATCTGTTTATGACAAACAGGCCCATGGACATGACCGGCTGGTGGCATGTACCCCCGTTGGACTTCGATCCCGAAACAGGTTGCGGGGAGGCGTATTTCACGTATTCCTACGCCACTCATATCGCCCACGTGATTGTGGACACGCTCACCGGGCTTATCGAGGTAGACAGAATCTGGGCCGCTCATGATGTCGGGAAAGTGATCAATCCGGCGGATCTATACGGGCAGGTTGAGGGAGGGACTGCTCAGGGCATCGGCTGGGCCCTCACCGAGCAGTTCCGGTACGACAGCGGCAGGGCAATCACCAACAACTTGTCAACGTACCTGCTGCCCACTATTCGTGATGTGGCCAGGGTGGAAACCATTCCAGTAGAAGCCTCTGAACCGCTGGGGCCCTGGGGGGCGAAAGGAGTGGGGGAACCGGCCATCATTCCAACCGGCGCGGCAATCGCCAATGCCGTCAGCCACGCACTGGATACGCCCATCAACAGCATTCCGATCACGCCGGAAACAGTACTCCGTATCCTTCAAGATCACGCAGAGAACAACTCCGGAACAAGGAAAACGTGAGGGACGGTCTCGAAGCACCTTCTTGATTTGAACTGATGGCAAAGACAAAAGGAACCAACTCGGAAAAGCGGACCCTATTGACCCATGGCCGGATAATTAATCCGGGCGGGGAGCCGGTTTATATTGATGATGGTCATATCGTAATCACGGGTGACCGTATCGAGTCCGTGAGCAGCCAGGTGCCCACGGAAGACCAAATGGATCTGGTGATCGATCTGAACGGTAAAACAGTGCTCCCGGGCATGATAAACGCCCACACGCATCTGTATTCCGCCCTGGCACTTGGCATACCTCCCCCAAAATCTCGACCGCAGAACTTCGTCGAGCAACTGCAAGCGATCTGGTGGAAACTTGACCGGGCGCTGGACGAGGCATCCACGCTGGCATCGTTCGAAGCCGGCCTGGTTGCCGCCCTCCGAGCCGGCGTCACTACGGTGATCGATCACCATTCCAGTCAGGAATACATATCAGGGTCTCTTGACAAGTTGGTGGAAACAGCCCAACGATTCGGCGTTACGATCTCACCCTCATTTGAGATCACCGACCGCAATGGCCGCAGAAGATTCAACGCCGCGCTGCGCGAGAATCTGGATATGTATGCGAAATACCATGATGTTCCCGGCGTACATCCGATGATCGGCCTCCACGCATCCTTCACGCTTTCCGAAGAATCATTGGTTACGATCCGAAAGGCACTCGAGGAACTGGTTGATTGGGGTATTCATATTCACGTGGCTGAAGACCAGGCCGATCAGGCGGATGCCAGGAGAAAGAGGTATCCTTCCGTGGTACAGCGCTTACGCGCCCATGATCTAGTCAACGAGCGCTGCCTATTCATCCACGGTCTTCACCTGGAACCGGAGGATATCGGGATTCTGAAAGCTGCGGGGGTGGCACTGGTGCACAATCCCACGTCGAATGCCAACAATCGGGTGGGCCTGCTGCCCGCCGAGACGATCCCGGCCCTGAAGGTCGGCCTGGGCACCGACGGCATGCAGGCGGATATGCTCCGGGAAGCGAAGGAGGGGGCTCTCATCCGCAGCTCGCATTTGCCCGGCGGTGCTCCGAATGTGAACTATGCAGCCATGCTGTTTGAGAATAATCCGATCATTGACAGCCGGCTTTTTGGATGCAAATTGGGCCTCATTTCGCCGGGGTACCAAGCCGATCTGACGATTTACGATTACAATCCGGCGACCGAAATGAGCACTTCCAATATCTATAGTCACGTTCTGTTTGGCCTGGAGAAACCGACCGATGTCATAACGCGGGGAGAATTCCGGATTCGGGATAATCGACTAGTTGATATTTCCGAAGAAGAAGTGAAAAAAAGAGCGCGGCTGGAATCGAGCAAGCTCTGGAGAAAAATGGGGGCATTACAATAAGGCAAGGCCTGTGTGTATTATCAACCAGATATTTGAAGCCAAAGGTTAATATTGAGGTTTATAATATCTTGAAGCGACAAGGAGACAACCATGAGGGCCAATCTACAGGGCAGGGACTTACTTACGCTGCTGGATTTTACCAGGGAGGAGTTTGAATACCTGCTGGAAGTGGCCGCCGATCTGAAGCGGCGCCAGGCCATGGGCGAGCTGCAAACCCACATTCTGCCTGCCAAGTCCCTTTATATGATCTTTTACAATCAGTCACTCAGGACACGCAATTCATTCGAGTCGGGGATGACGCAACTGGGTGGTCATGCCCATTACCTGGCCTCGGATAAGATTTATACGCCGGCTGTCGAGGGTGAAGAGGAAGCCTATACCACGGAAAGGGTAGCCGATGTTGCGCGGACTTTGTCACGCTTCGGGCATGGAATCGCCATCCGAATGTATGGTCCGCCAACCGGCTGGAAGTACGGTAAAGCTCATGAATACATGCAGGAATTCGCGCGCTGGGCAGATATTCCCATCATCAACATGGAATGTGACAAGTACCATCCCTGCCAGGCCGGTGCGGATATGCTGACGATCAAGGAGAAGCTCGGCGGATTCAAGGGCCGGAAGTTTGTGATGAGCTGGGCCTATTCGCCGAGTTATGAAAAACCTTTGAGCGTTCCACAGAGCGCTATTATCGCTGCTGCAAAAATGGGCCTGGATGTGGTTCAAGTGCAACCGGAAGGCTTGGAGCTGGATGCCGAAGTAATTGCGGCCTGCACGAAGATGAGCGAACAGAATGGGAGTAAGTTCGAGGTCTTGTATGATATGAAAGAAGCCTTCAAGGATGCCGATGCAGTATATCCGAAGTGTTGGGGAGCAAAGGGGGAATTTGAAAATGTCGCTGCCGGTGATGACACTGGGATGCGAAAGCTGTTTGAGAAAAATAAGCATTGGATCTGTGACCAGGAAATGCTGAACAATGCCAAGGATGAGGTCCTTTATATGCACTGCCTGCCGGCCGATCGCGGGTTCGAGGTAACCAACGAGGTTATCGATGGCCCCAACTCGGTGGTTTTCGATCAGGCGGAGAATCGCCTGCACTTTCAGAAGGCCGTAATGGGCCTCACGATGAGCTAGAATCAGAAAGGGTCCATCCATTATGGATCTAAACGGTAAAGACCTGATCTGCACCCAGGACTGGTCAATGGAAGAGATTGCCGGGGTTCTGGAACTGGCGGAAAGTATGCGGAAACACCGCTATGCCGGGGAATACACCGGCCTGCTCAAGCACCGGACGTTTATGATGTTTTTCTACAATCCGTCTGTCCGCACCCGGCAGTCCTTTGAGGCGGCGGCTACGGAACTGGGAGGGCACGCTCAGTTCCTGGAACCCAAATCCATGCGGCTGAAGACCAGGCAGAGCGCAGGGGAAACGATTGAGGATGTCGCCAGGGTGATAAGCCGGTACGCCGTGGGTCTGGGGATCAGGATTCTGGAAGATCAAGTCTCGGCTTACGGCGATGGGGATAAGCTGCTCAGGGAGTACGCCCGTTACGCCACCATTCCGGTGATCAATATGGCTGACGACCGGTATCATCCCTGCCAGGGACTTGCGGATATCATGGGACTGCGTCAACACCTGGGCAAAGAACTGAGCGGGCAGAAACTGCTGATGGTCTGGGGGCGCGGGGCCCTGGCCCGATCCAGGTGCTCGGTGCAGGAAAACCTGCTCATCAGTTCCCGATTCGGGATGGATATCACGGTGGCTCATCCGGAAGGCTATGATCTGGACCCGGAAGTCATCGCACAGGCCAGGGAGCACTGCGCCGGGAACGGAGCAAAGTTCCAGCTAACCCACGATGTGACGAAGGGTTATCAGGGTGCTAACGTGGTCTGTTCAAGAAACTGGATGAGTCCTCACGCATATGATTCCGGGGAATTTGATCGCGCGGGGGAAGTCGAAAAAGCGCTGCAATATCCAGATTGGATCTGTGATGAAGCAAAGATGAAAATGACGGCTAATGCGTTGTTCCTCCACCCCATGCCGGTAGACCGGGGCAACGAGGCAACCGACGGAGTGGCTTCCGGAAAACGGTCGATCATCTACGACGTGGCGGAAAATCGTCTGCATGTCCAGAAAGCCGTGATGGCCCTGACCATGTCCGACAGGGAAGTGGAGCTGATTCCATGAAAGATAGCCGAAAACTGGTTGTGATAGCTCTGGGGGGTAATGCTATCAAGCCGGCTGATGAGTGGGGTACGGCCGCAGAGCAGTATGAACACGTGTCTGTTACTGCTCATCATCTGGTCAGAATGAACGAACTGGGATATAAACTGATTATTACCCACGGTAACGGTCCGCAGGCGGGAAACCTGCTTATCCAGCAGGAGGAGGGGAGAAAACTGGTTCCACCGCAGCCTCTGGATGTCTGCGGGGCCATGACTCAGGGTCAGATCGGCTATATGTTACAGAACCAGCTGCAGAATGCTTTCAGGGAGAAGGGTAGAGAGATTCCCATTACGACCGTGATTACGCAGGTGCTGGTTCACGAGGATGATCCTGATTTCGACGATCCCAGTAAACCGGTGGGGCCGTTCTACACCGAAGAGGAAGCCCTGCACCTGGCAAAGACGAAGGGCTATATCGTCAAGAAGGTAGACCCTGCGGCTGAGAAGCCGTGGCGCAGGGTCGTCCCTTCTCCCGAGCCGATTGGTATCGTGGAAGTGTATTGTATCAAGTCGTTAGTTGCGGCGCGGGTGATCGTTATTACCACCGGCGGCGGCGGTATACCGGTCGTTGAAAAGAACGGGCGACTGGTAGGAGTGGAAGCGGTAATTGATAAGGACATGGCCGGACAAAAATTGGCGGAAGTTGTCCACGCTGATATCTTTCTGGCTTTGACGGATGTAGAATATGCCTATTTGAATTATGGCCAACCGAATCAGGAAAGTCTGGGAGAGATCGGGGTTAGTGCAGCGGAAAAATATCTTGGGGAGGGTCATTTCCATGCAGGAAGTATGGGTCCTAAAGTCCTGGCCTGTGTCCGGTTTGTCAGGGCCGGCGGCGAGCGGGCGATTATTACCTCCCTCGATAAGGCGGTCGATGCTTTACAGGCGAAGGCGGGAACTCAAATCGTTCCCTGATCCCTGTCTGGTACATGCTGTCCGTGATTGGAAAGAATCAGCCAATTTTTTATTGATCAGGCCCGGAACCCCAGGC
>JBGVTM010000061.1 GCA_041862535.1 Candidatus Neomarinimicrobiota bacterium
CGTGTGGCGCTCGTTTAGCTGGTGCGCCTCTATCTGCTCCCTGGCCCAGTCATAGTCCTTCCGATCACCGATGACGAACTTGATTTCGTCGTGTGGCGCCAGGTCATCCAGGATAGCCCACCGGTTATTCTTCATCATGCCTGAAGAGGGCGTTTTGAAGTCCACGATCTTGATGACCTGAGGCGGAACCGTGTCGATCGGCAGGGAGCCGCCGGTTTCCAGCAGCACCTCATAGCCTTCCGCCAGCAGCCGCTCCATCAGTTCGATAGATTCCGCCTGCATGAGGGGCTCGCCGCCGGTGACCTCCACCAGACGGCAGCCGTAGGTGACCACCTGCCCGATAATCTCGTCGACGGTCATATCCTGGCCCTCGTAGAAGGCATAGGCCGTATCGCACCAGGTGCAGCGGAGGTTGCAGCCGGCGAGGCGCACGAAGACGCAGGACCGCCCGGCATGGGTGGACTCCCCTTGAATACTGTGGAAGATTTCGTTTACCTTCAGCATGCTATGTGGGTGGAATTTAGGATATTATTTCCTGTGGGAGCTGGGAAGATAAACCGCAAGGGCGCGAAGGATACAAAGGACGCAAAGGAATTGAAGAGACGTAAAAGTCGTGGCCTGGGACTGAGCGGTGCCCCTTCCCTGTAAGCCTGCCGGGAACAGCTGGCGGAGGTGCTGGAGGAGTGGATTAGGTTGAGGATTTCAAGGAATCTTCCACTGCTGGAGAACGCATAAGATGCTGGTTCGTACCTTCCAAATGCTCCTGAAGGTGGTCCTTAATGAGCACACAGCTCGGGTAGGGGCTTTTCTTGAGATGTTTCCTCGTGGATGGGATGAGTAGCCAAAGGGTTCTAATGCTTATTGGGGCAGGGTGCTCAGAACCAGCCGGGTACCCGAGTACCGGTGCGATAACAGACCGCCTCCGAACAGGCACGGGGATATTTTGCCATGCCGATGAGGTCTTCAGAATCGTACAAGACTCAAATAACCCTCCGGAAGGAGAGGCTTTGAAAGCGAGGTCCTTATTCGACTATTTCTCTACCGGTAATGTGAACTATGAAGATGTATTCAGCTATGCTAGTGAGGTGCGGCGACAACTAGATAATGAGAAATCACCAATGCACAAAGCGGCAAAGGAAATTGATGATCAAATTCGGGGAAAGTATGGCGGATATGACGGGACGATAAGCCCTGAAAACTACTCGCTACTGCGCCGGTACATACGACACATCGCACGAGAGATGATTCTGAATGCGGAAGACCAAATAAAATCGGGAAATGACCCCTCACTTAACGATTATCTCTCGAAATATGGTAGTATTATTTCCATGTTATCATCTGGTGGCCTTGATATTTTCACCCTTAATCACGACAACCTGCTCGAGGAAATATTTTCACGACAGGAAATTGCGTTTGAAGACGGCTTCCAGAGACTGCCCAGGCAAGACATTTGTACTTGGGATCTAAATTTTTTTAAGGGAGATACTAAAGTTCGGCTATTCAAATTACATGGGGGTAGCGACTGGCTAAGGTTGTATCAAAGTGTGCCAGATTCCCCTGGTGTAGGGGAGTTGGTTCCGCTATTCTATGACGAGAATGGCCAGCCATTTATGGTTGTAGCCGGCCCTCAACGCAGCACTGATTATTATAAGGTTATGAACATCCGTAAGGTAATAAACGAGCATAGGCTTTCCAGCAAGAAGTATGACATTGAAAATGCAGATGGTATGATCCTGGTAGGGAAATCTGATAAATTTTATAGTTACGCCTATCCGCCCTACCTTCATCTGTTGAGTATGTTTGCTGAGGAACTTGAGAAGAGGGATAAGATTATCGTCGCTGGCTATGGCTTTGGGGATGACGCTATCAACCGCAACATTGACGAATGGCAGTCAAAAGCGCCTACATCCAGGCAAGTTTGCTATATCGGCTATAGTAAAGGAAATGAGGAAAAGTCTTGTGAAGAAATGTCGCAAAGTGACGCAATGATTCAAGCAAAATTAGGCCGTGTGCAAATTTCAAAATGCTCATTTGCCGGTATGCAAAGTGCGCATGCTTCAGAGACCATTGGAGAGTTTCTATCAATATAACATGGATCAGCCATTATGATATCTCTCGGCCCCTGGATCATCCATCCGCTGCGCTCCGGCACGTTCGGGCTGGACGGGGGGGCCATGTTCGGGTCGGTGCCCAAGGTGCTGTGGGAGCGCACCAATCCCGCCGATGCGGCCAACCGCATCCTGCTGGCCCTGCGGCACCTGCTGATCGATGGCGGCGCCCCCGCCGATGGCGGGGCTGGCCGGCGCATCCTGGTGGACACCGGCCTGGGCCACAAGTGGACCGATAAGCAGGTGCAGATCTTCCGCATCGAGCAGCCGGAGCAGGCCCTGGATGTGGCCCTGAAGGCCGCCGGTTTCAGCCGCGAGGAAGTCACCGACGTGATCCTGACCCACCTGCACTTCGACCATGCCGGTGGGGCTACTATCGACGTGGGGGGTGTGATCGTGCCCACTTTCCCTGATGCCACCTACTATACCCAGCGGTCCCAGTGGGAGCTGGCCAATCATCCCAGCCCCAAGGACCGCGCCAGTTTCATAACGGATGACTTCGTTCCGTTGGAGCGGCACGGGCGGCTGGAGATTCTCGACGGCGGCGGGGAGATCGCTCCCGGCGTGGAGATCCTGGTAGGCAACGGCCACACCGACGGCCACCAGATGGTGAAGGTCAGCGGCGGGGGCGAGACGGCGGTCTTTATGGGCGATACGATTCCCACCGCCACCCACCTGCGCCTGCCATTCATCATGGGCTACGACCTGCGGCCGCTGGAGACCCTGGCGGAAAAGAAGCGCCTGCTGGCCCAGGCTGCCCAGGAGGACTGGTGGCTGTTTTTCGACCATGATCCAAAGGTAGCGGGTGTGAAAGTCAAGTCCGGGGCGAAGGACTTTGAGATCAGCGAGCGGTATGGAGCTGCGTGATTCTGACATTGAACGATCAGCCGGCTTTGAGCGGTCCATCGTTCCAACGTTTAGCCCGGAGTGAGAAATAGGAGTCCAAGTTATGTCTGAGGAGAGCCAGGATCAAAAGCGGCAACGGGCGATCGAGATCAATCGGCGGCTCACGCTGGAGTACCCCGAGGCCCGCTGTGCCCTGAACCACGAGAACGCCTACCAGCTGCTGGTAGCCACCGTCCTATCAGCCCAGTGTACTGACAAGCGGGTGAATATGGTCACCCCGGCCTTTTTCGCCGCCTACCCCGATGCCCGGGCCCTGGCGGCAGCATCCCTGGAGGAGATTGGCGAGGCGATCCGCTCCACCGGCTTTTACAATGCCAAGGCTAAGAGCCTCAAGGGTATAGCTGCGGCGGTAGTGCGGGACCATGGCGGCGAGATTCCCACTACCATGGACGCGCTCACCCAGCTGCCGGGTGTGGGCCGCAAGACGGCTAACGTCGTACTCGGCAATGCGTGTGGCATCCCTGGTATCGTGGTGGACACCCACATGCTGCGGCTCAGCAACCTGCTGGAGCTGGCGGAAGGGAAGGATGCGGTGAAAGTAGAGTATGCGTTGATGGAGCTGATACCGCCTGAAGAGTGGACCATATTCAGTCATCGGGTCATAGAGCATGGGCGCAGAGTGTGCATTGCCCGGCGGCCAAAATGCGCTGAATGTGTCCTGAATGAGCTCTGCCCCTCGGCTAAAGAACCCCAGCTGAGTAGTGACTGAAGGCTACCCAGCATTTTGGCACAAAGCTCGTGGCCCAAATCTGGTTCAGTAACTAAATTGATTAAATTGAAACTATATGCTTAATAAAAATAAAGGCGTTATGATTGTAGTGACGAAAAAGTTCAGGTTCTGCGCTGCTCACCAGTACCACAACCCCAATTGGCCCGAAGAGAAGAATGTAGCTGTCTTTGGGGATGATCACAGGATACACGGCCATAACTATGATCTGGAGGTGAGTCTCACCGGGAGCGTTGATCCCAACACTGGTTTTGTAGCTGATCTGGAGGCGATCAAGTCACTGGTCCAGGAGCGGGTCGTAGATGTTCTTGATCACGCTCAAATTGATAAGGATATCCCCTGGTTTAAAGAGCGTCAGCCTTCCTCAGAGAACCTGGTGCTCTACATCTGGGAGCAGCTGGCCCCCTATATCGCGGAGGGAGTGCAGCTGGTGCGTGTGCGGCTGTACGAAACCCCGACAATCTATGCCGAATATGGCGGCAAAATGGAAACCTGAGATTAATCGAAAGGGCATAAGAGAACATGAATGCCGGGTCTAGGACTAAAATCCAGGATCTTATTTACCAGCTTCTGCGCGAAATCGGTGAGGATCCGAAGCGGGAGGGTCTGTTGCGGACGCCGGAGCGGGTGGCCCTGGCGTGGGAGTATCTGGCCCGGGGCTATGATCTGCGCCTTGAAGACGTAGTGGGTGATGCCTGTTTTGAAGAAAAATGTGATGAGATGGTCACCGTCAAGGACATTGACTTTTTCTCCATGTGCGAGCACCACCTGCTGCCCTTTTTCGGCAAGGCGCACGTGGGATATATCCCCGATGGCAGGGTTATCGGCCTTTCAAAGATTCCCCGCATCGTAGAAATGTACGCCCGGCGGCTTCAGGTGCAGGAGCGTATGACCTCGCAGATCGCCACTGCCCTGATGGATATCCTGAAGCCCAGGGGTGTGGGAGTAGTAATAGAAGGGGCGCATATGTGCATGCAGATGCGGGGGGTGGAAAAGCAAAACAGCTACGCCACTACTTCCCACATGATCGGGGAGTTTAAGACCAGCGATAAGACCAGGGAAGAGTTCTTCAAGGTCATTGCCTTAGGGGGACTGTAATGACCCTGCTGGGAGCGCATGTTTCGACTGCCGGTAGCCTTGAGAGTGCCCCGGAGCGGGGCCGATCTATCAACGCCGACGCCATCCAGATTTTCACCGCCAACCAGAACCAATGGAAGGCTCCCCCCCTGACCGCAGCCACCATCAGCGGATTCCGACAGGGTATGTCTCAGGACCAGCCCAGAGTGAGTATCACCCATGACAGCTATCTTATCAATTTATGTGCGGTGGAGGGGTGGAAGCTGCGGCGGGCGGTAGAGGCTTTCATTGAAGAGATGGATCGCAGTGAGGTCCTGGGCATCAGCTATATTATCTTCCACCCTGGAGCCCATATGGGGGCCGGCATGGAATCCGGCTGCGCCACGGTAGCCGAAAGTCTGAATACCGCCCTTGACGCCCGACCGGATCACAAGGTCAAGCTGCTGGTGGAAACCACCGCCGGTCAGGGCACCAACGTGGGGTATACTTTCGAGCAGATCGCGGACATATTGGCCCGGGTGAAGTCGCCCGAGCGCATGGGTGTCTGCTTTGACACCCAGCACGCCTTCGCTGCCGGCTACGATATCCGCACTCCTGAGAGTTGGGGGTCTGTCTTGAATGAATTCGACAGCGTTATTGGCCTGGACCTACTGCTCGTCTTCCACCTCAACGACAGCAAACGGGAGTTGGGTACCCGGGTGGATCGGCACGAGAAGATCGGGAAGGGATACCTGGGGCTGGTGCCGTTCTGGTGCCTGGTGAATGATGGGCGCTTTACGGAGATACCCGCCATTTTGGAAACCCCCGCGGAGGACGATTCGGAGTATGGGGATGAGCTGCAGCTGCTGCGCTCGCTCATCGGGGTATCCCAGCCGGAGCCGGTTAGCTAGTGACCAAAGAGGATTGAGGTGAATATGGCCGACAAGTTTGACGTGGTTGTCATCGGCGGTGGCCCCGGTGGCTACGTGGCCGGGATCCGGGCCGCCCAGCTGGGTAAAAAGACTGCTGTGGTGGAATCCGACCTTCTAGGCGGCGTCTGCCTGAACTGGGGCTGCATCCCGACCAAGGCCCTGCTCCATACTGCCGAGTTGTACGAGGGTATTCGCCGGGCCGGGGACTTCGGACTGAAGGTTGGGGACGTGTCTGTGGAATGGCCGGCGGTTATTGAACGCAGCCGGGATGTGGCCAACCGACTTTCCAAGGGTATTGAATTTCTCTTTAAGAAGTACGGCGTCGTCTATCATCAAGGCCGCGGCAGGCTGGCAGATGCCACCGCGGTGGAGGTCACCCCGGATGAGGGCGAAGCCTTCCGGCTGCCGGCAGATAACGTGATCATCGCCACCGGTGCTCGTCCCAGGGCGTTCCCCGGCCTGGAACCGGACGGAAAGCGGGTAATCACTTCCAAAGAGGCCATGATTCTCTCTGCAGTACCCAAGCGGATGGTCATCATCGGTGCCGGTGCCATCGGGGTGGAGTTCGCTTATTTTTACAGTGTCTTCGGCACCGAAGTTACCCTCGTCGAAATGCTGCCCCAGATACTGCCACTGGAGGACGGGGAAGTGGCCAAAGAATTAACCAGGCAGTTCAAGAAGCGCAAGATCAAGATCCATACCGGGGCAAAGGTGGACAAAATTGAGCGGCAAAAGACTCAGGTCAAGGTGCATACCTCAGGCGATAAAAAGGAGGTTATCACTGCCGACCTGGCCCTGGTGGCGGTAGGGGTACAAGGCAACGTGGAAGACCTGGGATTGGAACAGGCAGGTGTGGCTGTTGAGCAGGGGGCCATCAAGGTGGATGAGTTCTATCGCACTGGTGTGGGGAGCGTATATGCCATCGGAGATGTGATCGGGCCTCCATTACTGGCCCACGTTGCTTCAGCGGAAGGGACCATTGCCGTGGAACACCTGGCGGGCCTTCACCCCGAACCCCTGGATTATCGCAATGTTCCCGCCTGCACCTATTGCCATCCCCAGGTGGCCTCCGTCGGTCTGACGGAGAAGGGTGCCCGCGATGCGGGCTATGAGGTGAAGATTGGGAAGTACCCCTTCCGGGCCCTGGGCAGAGCGCTGGCCAGTGGTGAAATCGACGGTTTTGTGAAGGTGGTGTATGACGCCAAGTACGGGGAGCTGCTGGGAGCCCACATCATCGGTGATGGCGCTACTGATCTGATTTCCGAAGTGGCCGTAGCCCGCAAGCTGGAGACCACCTACCTGGAGATTCTGAAAACGGTACACCCCCATCCCACCCTATCGGAGGGCATCATGGAGGCTACCGCCCTGGCATATGGAGAGTCGGTCAACTACTAGTCGATTTCGATGTGAGTTTTCCGGTCGGATCTGCTCAGTTGCCATAAATGGTAGGCCGTAAGAAGCACTACTGCAGCTGCCAGGAAAAAGACCAGGGCGACCAGGAAGGCAACCAAGCGCGGGAAGGTGAGGACTAAAATGCCGGCCAGAATCAATCCCAGACCGACGGCCAGGATTCTTGGCCAGGAACGCCCCAGCCAACTTTCCAGCTGCGGGGATATCTCGGTATAGATGAAACGAGGGACCATATATCTACCTCATGTTGTTGGTCTGAAGGGTATCCTTCAAGGATCGTGCCGCAAGCCAGAAACCGGCCTGGTTGCAGGTGTGTAGGACATTTTGGCATAACCGGCCACCTGTTCCTGTCATTCCACGCTATGCGGCCAGGCATAATTTAATGCATAGGATAAGCGCCCATAAAACGACGCCAATCGAAAATCAACTCGTAAGGACGCGTTAAATGGATCGGATTAACACTGCAAGACACCTATTACCGGTAGTGGCAAGTCTTCTGCTGCTATCGGGATGTGGCAGCGGCGACGCCTCTGCCAGGCGTAGTATCCGTACCTGGGATCTGGCAGCGGATATTTCCATCCTGGCCTCAGACGAATTTGAAGGGCGGGCTCCCTCGTCCAAAGGTGAGGAGCTTACGATCCAGTTTCTAAAGGAGGAATTCGAGAAGCTGGGGCTTGAGCCCGGCAATCGGGGGAGCTATTTCCAGGAAGTACCCCTGGTAGCGATGACCCCCGACTTTGGATCAGGTCTAGTGATCTGGGGTGATAAGACCACCACCCGTCTGGTTTACCGCCGCGAGTATGTGGCCTGGACCAAGCGGGTTGTCGAGAAGACTTCCCTGGATCGTTCCGACCTGGTCTTCGTTGGCTATGGTGTGGTGGCTCCTGAGTGGAGTTGGAATGACTATGAAGGCCTGGATGTGCGGGGCAAAACGGTGTTGATATTAGTGAATGATCCCGGTTATGCAACGAAGGACAGTAGCCTGTTTAACGGCAATGCCATGACCTACTACGGACGGTGGACCTATAAGCTTGAGGAGGCGGCGCGGCAAGGTGCGGCAGGGGCGATTATTGTGCATGAATCCGGTCCAGCTGGCTATCCCTGGGAAGTGGTGCGGAACAGCTGGACCGGCTCCCAATTTGACCTGGTGGCTGAGGATGACAACCTTTTCCGGAGTGCCGTGGAAGGGTGGATCACAGAGAAGATCACCCGGGACCTGTTCCAGCAAGGGGGGCAGGATTATGACACGTTGAAGGCACGGGCGGCTAGGAGAGGATTCATACCGATTCCCTTAGACCTTAAGATTTCATTGACGATTACCAATACCATTCGCCGGTCCACTTCCCACAACGTTTTGGCCTTGCTGCCAGGCCGAAAGCGGCCCGATGAGGTGCTGATCTATACTGCCCATTGGGATCACCTGGGTAAAGATTCCTCACTCCGGGGGGACCAGATTTACAACGGCGCCTTGGACAATGCGTCCGGTGTGGCTGGCCTGCTGGAGCTGGCGGAAGCGTTTGTCGCCTTGAAGCGACGCCCGGCCCGGTCGATACTTTTCTTGGCCGTGACAGTCGAGGAGCAGGGCCTGCTCGGCTCCCAATATTACGCTACCCACCCGGTCTACCCGCTGGAAAAGACCATCGCGGCGATGAATATGGATGGCCTGAACATTTTCGGCCCCATGAATGACGTGACCCTCATCGGGTATGGGAATTCGGAGCTGGACGACTACGTAATTGCCGCTGCCCGGAAGCAGCGCCGAAGGGTACGCCCGGACCCGGAGATGGAGAAAGGGTATTTCTATCGGTCGGACCACTTCAGCTTTGCCAAGGAGGGGATCCCCGCCCTCTATCTGGACGTCGGCATCGATCACGTGGAACACGGGGAGGAGTGGACCCGGGAACAAATGGATAAGTACACGGCTGAACGGTACCACAAGCCCTCGGACGAGTTTGATCCTACGTGGGATCTCTCCGGTGCTGTGGATGACCTGCGGCTGCTATTCAGCGTGGGTCATCGCCTGGGCAATGAGACCACTTTACCCAACTGGCGGGAGGGCAATGAATTCCGGGCCAAACGGGATGCCCAGTTACAGGCCTCGGGAGAGAGTATCGATTAGCATCCAGCCCCCGAGCATTGTGGCGCCAGCTGCGGAAGGAAGCATATTGGAGATGGCAATCAGCGAGAATCCTGTGCTGGATGAAACCGGGGTGGCGGCGATCACTGAGCAGCTCAAGATGGGGAACGTGGCTCGGGTCGCGGAGTGGATTAGACAGCAGGCGCGGGGGCCCCAACCAGCGGTGTTTTACCTTGGGCGTCAGCCTTACTGTCCCACCTGGGACCTCCAGAAGCAGCTCCACGCCTGGCGGGTAGCCGGGAAGCTTCCCGATGTGGCGCTGCTGCTGGAGCACGAGCCGGTGTATACCCTCGGGAAGAATGCCAATGAAGCCCATCTTCTGATCCGACGGCCGTTGGAAGCTGCGGTTGTGGCCATAGATCGGGGCGGCGACGTAACCTATCACGGCCCCGGCCAGCTGGTGGGCTACCCGATTGTCAACCTGCAGGATCATCGCCCCAGTGTCACCTGGTATATGCGGGGATTGGAGGAGGTAATCATCCAGACTCTCGCCACCTACGGTATCAATGCTGGTAGGATGGAGGGTCTCCCGGGGGTCTGGGTGCGGCGGCGGAAAGTGGCCGCCCTGGGAGTACGACTGGCCCGCTGGACCACCATGCACGGCTTCGCCCTCAATGTCAGTGTACCCCAGCGGTATCTCGACGGGATGATTCCCTGCGGTCTCCTGGAGTACGGAGTTACCAACCTCAACGCTATCCTCCCGGCGCCAACTGACGTCTGGGAAGTCGCCCGACGAATAACTCCCATACTGCAGGATTTCCTGGGTAGGAGTAATGCCCGAGTTTCAGGGATTCCCCAAGACCAAGCTGCTTGATTATAATCCCACGACTGTCCTTGCCTGCAGCGTTGAGAGGGCCTTTGAGCAGCTGGATGCGCCGGTGGAGCGAGTGGCGACCGATGATTACCCGGCCACCCCATTCAACGCATTCCTCGAAGAACAGATTCTACCATCGTGGCTCTGGATGGTAGAAGGGCTCAAGGAGTTGCATTCGTATTAACAAACGGTTGGCAGGTAAATGCTATTTATTATAAGGTATTAGCAGTGGTTACGAAAATTCGCGTTATCCAAATTGGACTAGGTTATATCGGCTTGGCGGTGACGCAAATCCTGGCCGAGCGGAAAGGTTATAAGCTCGTCGCAGCGGTAGACATCAACCCGGACCTGATAGGGAGGGACCTGGGTGAATTGGCCGGCATATCTGGCCGCCTGGGTGTATCCGTGAGCGGTTCGGTATCGGAAGCCCTGTCCGCCACCCGGTCGGACGTGGCTGTGCTTACCACCACCTCCCGAATGGAGGGAATCACGCCCCAGGTGCTGGAGTTGGCAGGACACGGACTGCGGGTGGTCTCCACCTGCGAGGAGCTGGTCTATCCCTGGCGAACCCATCCCGAACTTGCCAGGCAGATCGATAATGCCGCCAGGGATAAGGGTGCCACGGTCCTTTCTACCGGGGTGAATCCGGGTTTTTTAATGGACTTCCTGCCGATGGTACTGACCCGTATTGCGAGGCGAGTGGATGCAGTGAGGGTGGAGCGGGTGCAGGATGCCGGCACGCGCCGGGAGGCTTTCCAGCGGAAGGTCGGCGCCGGACTTTCCGTTAAGCAGTTTGACCAGCGGGTAGCTGCAGGTTCCGCCAGCTGGCGGATCAGTCACGCCGGTCTGACTGCTTCGGTGGAGCTGCTGGTGGTGGGCCTGGGATGGCAATTGGAGGAGGTCACCGAGACTATAGAACCGGTTATTGCTCGGAGCTCACAGCGTACCGACCACGTAGGGATTGAAGCCGGACAGGTGGCTGGCGTCAATCAGGCAAGCCGAGGCATGCGCGGCGGTCAGGAAGCTATCACACTAAATTTTCGGGCCGCTGTCGGGGAACCTGAGTCCTTCGACCGTATTCGCATTGAGGGTGAGCCAGCTCTGGAAGCGACCTTCCCAGCTGGGGTTCCCGGGGATGTGGCTACCGGAGCGGTTACGGTCAGCGCCATGCCGCTGGTCATAAAGTCCAAACCGGGGCTGAGGACCATGGCGGACCTGTGGCCGATGTAGTGAACCAGTTCGACTATGTGAGATACTACCTGGGTTCTGGCTCCGGCTAATGCTCCTGGGATTTGTTGGTGGTAGTCATTATGGTATATTGAGAGGGAGGAGAGAGCTATGATCGTCGATGTAGTAATGCCCAAGATGGGCGAATCGATTACGGAAGGAACCATTATTGAGTGGAAGGTCGACATTGGTGACATTATCAAGCAGGATGAACCGTTGCTGGAAATTTCAACTGACAAGGTGGAGTCCGAAATTCCCTCACCGGCATCAGGTATAGTGAAGGAAATACTGTGTGAGCCAAACAGTACCGTGGAAGTGGGGGCGGTGATCGCCCGCATTGATACCGAGGTGGAGGTGGCAGGCGCGACGACGCCAGAAGCCGAGGAACCGCGTGCGGAAGAGGTGCCTGCCCTAATAGTTAAGCCTAAGCCGACCTCCAAAGAGGAGGCGGCATCGACGCTGCCCGAAATGAAACCGACGGACGGTGAGCCAACGAGGCGCTTCTACTCGCCGCTGGTGCACGCTATTGCCAGGGAGGAGGGCCTATCCCGGGAGGAGTTGGACAGCATCGTAGGCACGGGCCGGGAAGGCCGGGTTACCAAGGCTGACCTGATGGCCTATCTTGTGGGTCGTAAGCAGGCGGCACAACCGGCGGCTCCGCCACAATTTGCCGCCCCGGGCGGTGAAAACCTGGCGGATGAGGTATTGCCCATGTCACGCATCCGTCAGCGGATTGCCGAGCGTATGCGCCAGTCGCTGGATACCTCCGCCCATGTCTATGCCGTCGCTGAGTGTGATATGACCAGTGTCGTGGATGCCCACGCTCGTAAGGCCGAGGACTTCCACCAACGCGAACGGTTCAAACTCACCTACACTCCCATGATCGCCTTTGCCACCATCAAGGCCATTCGGGACTTTCCTCTCATTAATGCCCGGGTTGATGGCTCCAATATCGTGAAAAAGCGTAGCATTAATCTTGGCATTGCCGTGGCTCTGCCAGATTACAGCCTGATCGTACCGGTAGTCCACCAGGCTGAGGAGTTCAACTTCCTGGGCCTGGCACGCAAAATCGCTGACCTGGCTGAGAGGGCCCGTGCCAGTCAGCTGAAGCCGGAAGAGGCAGCAGGCAGTACTTTCTCCATTACCAATTTCGGCGTATTCGGCAGCGTCTTCGGACTGCCGATCATCAACCAGCCCAATGTGGCTATTCTGGGTGTGGGGGCCATCAGAAAACGCCCCGTGGTGTGGGAATCAGAGATGGGGGATAGTATCGTGATCCGTTCGATCATGTTGGTCTCCCTGGGGCACGACCACCGTCTCATCGATGGGGCCTATGGCACTCAGTTCCTGCAACGCACTGTGCATTACCTGCAGACCATTGATTGGGATAAGGAACTGTAGGTGTGAATCGGAGTATGATGTCCCAACCTTACTCTCCCACTGCTACTTCATCTCCCAGGGTGGATCGTCGTCCACCCTGGATGAAGGTCCGCCTGCGCACCGGTGACAACTACCGGCAGCTGCGGGAGCTGGTGCGCGACCAGCGGCTGCACACGGTCTGTGAAGAGGCCCGGTGTCCTAATGTTTACGAGTGCTGGGAGCGCGGATGCGCCACCATTATGATTCTCGGAGACGTGTGCACGCGGTCGTGCGGGTTCTGTGCAGTCAAAACGGGTCGGCCAGCCTTCCTGGATGGGCAGGAACCTGACCGGGTTGC
>JBGVTM010000062.1 GCA_041862535.1 Candidatus Neomarinimicrobiota bacterium
CCAGGCCAAAATGGTCTACAACACCTTTTCCGGCCTCATTCACCTGCCAACCTTCTTCGGCACAATGGGCGGCGCACTCCTGCTGGAAGGCCTGCGCCGGTGGTTCAACAGCCGTCGCGTTGACCAGCCCAGAGAACAGCTGATTCTCCTTATACCCATGGGCATCGGCATCTTCCTCGGCTGGCCCCTGAGCTTCGTCATCGCCCTGGGCGGCATCATCCGCGCCTGGGTGCACCGTTCCCATCCCGACTGGGTCCGCGCCGGCGTGGTACTGGCCGCCGGCATCATGGGCGGCGAAGGCATCGTCGGCTTCCTCACCGCTACCCTGGTCACCACCCCTATTAACCTCACCGTCTTCCGCCTCGCCGGAGCCGGAGCTTTACTCCTGGCCACCGTCATTATCCTGGTGCGGAAAATAAGTAAGACCACACCACCGTCAGGATAGGACTAGCCCTGACCCACTTCCCACCTTTTTTACTCCCCTGACTCCCGGCGCCTCCCGATCTCATCCTGTAAATCATCCGGCACCCTCACCCGGTTCATCCCCTAAACCGATAAATACACCTAATGATGTGTCTAAACTTTGACAATCCTTTTACGATTTAGTGACAACTCCAGCCTTAGACGAGACCAAATTATGATGGAATTGAAAAGATAGGCTAAAATAACGTTCGTAACTCCAACAACAGCAGGTCTTAACACCGTTTGTAGGAAAGCCTAGCACCTGATGGAAGCACTGCTCCATTCCGTCGCGAAAGATCTATTCTCTCTATTCTGTCATCAAAATCCAGACCTTTTATTGCGCGTTGGGGGAGAGCCCCTTCCCATCTGCACGCGCTGCGGATGCATTTACGTTGGTGTTTTCCTTACCTGGGCCGTTGCCTCCCTTTTCCGCCGTCATACCATCCCGTGGTCTGTGGGTATGGCGCTGGTCGCGATCCTGGTTGTAGAGTGGCTAACTGCAAACCTTGGCCTGAGGGCCGCTTCAGAAGTCAGCCGGGCGCTAGCGGGTCTTGCAGGTGGTGCCGGGGCTGTGATTGTATTACTCCCTTACAGCAGGATCATCGGGCGCCGGATTATCACCAGCGCGGGATTGGTTCTGGTCGGAACCGCAATTACAACCACCATCCACACCGCGGCTCTCTTGCTGATCCTGTGCTCATTCGTCCTATTCTGGGCAAATGCCGGCTGGGTTGCTCTGCAAATCATATCCACATCAGGGAAGAAGGAGAAGTATGATGAAAATCAATCGCTGGACGAAAGATCGGATCACCCTCGTGATCCTGGCAGGTCTTCTCCTGGGGTGCTATGCCACTACCCACCGGGGGCCAAGAACCCTTGACCCCGGGCAATTATCAGGCAGTGGAGGCTATTTGCACTTTAAAGGAGCGGATGCGGAGCCTGATGATGAACCGGGAGAACTAATCACAATGGAGGGCCGCATCGGCGTCGCAAAAGGACTGGATGTCGGGTACATGCGTACGATTGACATCTCCAAAGAGGTCGATGAGCCCGAAGAAGGCATAGACACCCATTGGTTCGACGCCAAGCTTCAACTCCTGAATCGAGAGAACCTGCCCAGTAAGCCAACTATAGCCCTGGGTTACGGGTTCGGTAAGATTATCAATGAAGAGGATCTGTGGGTACAAACACTGTATTTCCTTTGCGGGACCGAGCTTGAACGCACATCACTATTCTATTCATTCAGGTACGAGACATTCGATGAGGAAATCAACTGGATTCCAAAATGGGCCTGGGAGGAAGAGTTCGTAGATATCAGAAAGGCCCACATTTTAGGACTTGAGTTTGAAGCTACCCCCATTATTAGACCTGTAGTAGAAATTGGCCGATTTTATACCGGTGATTTTACCGATGGATTAAACGTCTTCACCGTGGGTGTGAACCTGTATGCACCCCGGTTGAAATAGTGTTTTAGAGGGATGAAAGAAAACCGCTGCGCGGGGTAGTTTTCCCATCAGGTAATAGAAATCGCCGCCTACACCTCCAACGGCACCCGCGGATGCTTCAGGGCCTCCTGGCGAATCCGGCCGATGATCTTATAGGCCTTGGCTGTGGGCATCTCCGGAAAATGACAGAATTGAAAGGTCTTGAACAACTCCAGTACGGCGAACTCCTGCTCCGCCGGGTCCTTCCCGATCTCGTCCATCCGCCAGAACAGCGAATCCAAACCCTGGTCTACGATCTTTCGCCGACTGCTGCGCCGGGGAAGAAAATGCTCGTACTGCTTCCGTGCCACCGCGATCTTATGCTCCAGATCGCTCTGGCCCATGCCCAACCACACGTACAACGTCTCGTTCTTGTACATCCGCTCCAGGTCATCCAGGATCCCCTTCCATGATTCCTGATGGTGCTTCACTTCCGTCTCGGAGAATTTCAGCCGCTCATCTGGATCAACACACAGATAGGGCACGATCCACGCCGCGATTTTCTGGATCTCCTCCCGGTCACCCGCCAACCCGGCCTTGTCAATCCATTGGTTGATCTTGGCGCAGATCACATCCAGGCGGTCAATCCAGCGTACGTAAAACTTGGGGTGGGCGTTGATCCGCAGGATCTTCTCAATATGCTTGGGAACATGTGCCATGGTCTGATCCCCTCAAGTTCACCCCGCTATGGGAACCATAGCCGCCGGGCTACACTGATATGATACGGCGATTGCCGCTTATAAGCAAGGAAATGTTAGCTGCCGATGCTTTCTAACACCAACATTTTTGGCGTTTTGAGGTCACCGAACCGCAAAGCGGTGGATCGAATGGGCCTGCCCTGAGCGAAGCTGAAGGGAGGTAAAGTCCAGCTTCCCCTACGTCAGCAGCAGCATCTTGATGGACTTGGTGTAACCCGTGGTCACCCCCGCCGTTGGCGGGACAAGCCCCGCTTCCGGCGCGGCAGGCAGGCGGTAGATGTACAGGCCTGCGGATAGCCGGCGTCCACAGCGACAGGTTGTTTCTAATCCAGCGGGCTCCTGACGCCCATCCCCCCCTTGTGCATCACGTGGGTGTAGATCATGGTGGTCTGCACCGATTTATGTCCTAATAATTCCTGGATGGTACGGATATCATAGCCGTCTTCCAGAAGGTGCGTGGCGAAACTGTGGCGCAGGGAATGGACCGAGCCGTGCTTGGGTATTTCCGCCTCGCGCAGGGCTTTCTTAAATACCTTCTGGACCGATGAATTATGAATATGATAGCGTCGTTTGATCCCCGAAGCATTTTCTTCGATGGAGCCTTTAGCCATAAATACGTATTGCCAGCCCAGTTCTCTGGCAGCATTGGCATATTTCGCAGCCAAAGCATACGGTAATACGGTTGCTCCGTTGCCCTGAGCCAGATCACGTTCGTGAATGGCTTTTATGTTAGCGAGATGTTCTTTTAACGGAGAGACCAGCGAATCAGGCAGGATGGAGACTCTATCCTTTTGACCTTTTCCATCTCTCACGACAATCTGCCGATAATCAAAATCAATATCTTTGATACGCAGCCGCAGGCATTCAGACAACCGCAAGCCCGCGCCATAGGTCAGGCTCAATAGCAGCCGGTAAATGCCCTGGGTGTGCCCCAATATTTCACTGACTTCGCGTCGGGAGAACACGACCGGGAGGTGCGGGGACCGGCGCGGCCGCTGAATATTGTCAATCCACCCGGCCGGCGATTCCAGAACATCCCGGTACAAAAACAAAAGCGCCTGTAAAGCCTGGTGCTGGGTGGACGGCGAGACGTTCCTCTCCACAGCCAGATAGGTGAGAAAGCCTCGTATTTCCTCTCTGCACAATTCAGCGGGGTGGATCTTGTTGCTGAACAGGATGAACCTTTTGATCCACTGAACGTACGTCGTAATCGTCCGGGGACTGTAATTACTGGTACGCATGGACCACTTGACCTGCTCAAGCAGCTTGGGCTTGGTATGATATTCAGAATTTTTCCCGTCCATGTTATTAGGATCATT
>JBGVTM010000063.1 GCA_041862535.1 Candidatus Neomarinimicrobiota bacterium
ACCAGCGCCTTGAAGTGGCTGAAATCGAGGGTGATTTACTGAAGGCGGTGGTCGCGAAGAATGCGCCTAAGGTGGAAGCACTGTACCGAAAACTGGTCAACGCTCGACTCATTCTAAGCCGGTCGGAATCGAAAAGCTTAGCGTAACACGCTATGGCTCCTCATTTTTACTTACTTTTGGACAGAAGGGGAATTTCCTGGAATTAGGCCGGCCGGCGGCGGCGATTCTCGTCGTCGTGACCGCCATCAGCTGGTTGCGGTGATGTCGGTGGTATCAGGCTTCCGGAAACATTAGACGCTCCCGGCTACTGCAGCAGGTCGATGGCATATTCCAGCTGCTTGTCCTGCCCCCGCTTGATGTCCTCGGCCGTCTGGGGCACCCGGATCTGGGGCGGCACGCCGATGGTCTCCCACGGCAGGCCGTCCCACCGGCGCACATCAATGGTGGGGATATTCACCTTTTTTCCGCTGGGCAGCGTGTGGCGGGCGGCAAAGTAACCGGTTTCTTCAGAACCTCCCGAACCGCCACCGGTCGTGTCCCCGATCACGGTGGTATTCGGCCGTAGCTTCATCAGGTCGGCAAAGTGTTCACTGGCGCTGTAGCTCGATCCGTTAATGATGACGACTACGGGCTTGGTGTACTGAAAGGATCCCACCGGATCGATAGCCGGCCATTGGTATTCGTTGCCCGCTGCATCATAGAAAAATAAGCTGTCAATGGAAGTGGTTATAAACCGGCCCACCGCGTGCCAAACGATAGGTCGGTTGCCTCCCGAACCGCCCCGGTCATCGATGATCAGGCCGTCGGTGTTACGCAGGTAGGCCAGCGCGGTGGCGAAATGGGTCTCGAAGCCTTCTGATTGATACGAGGATATCCATAGGTAGCCGATGTTTCCCGGCAGGATTTCGTATTCGAATCCGCCGCCCTCGGTCACCCGCAGCTCCCGGTCGAAATAGGTCCGCACCACGTAGGGACTGTACGCATGGCGGTCCCGCAGCATGCGGGGTGTGGGGAAATAGGGATACACCTGGCCGCCGCCCTCGGTCTGATAGTACACGTGGCCGTCTTTCAACTCGGCCAGCAGATCGTGGAGCACCTGGTAGAACTCGTCACCCTGGGCAGCTGCGGTGCGTGGACGGTACACGGTCCGGAGCGAGTCCCAATCGATCTGCTTCCAGTCCAGGTAGACGTAGCGGGTGTTGACGATGTCCCAGGTCATGTCGAAGTCTGCCAGGTGCTGATCGGAGGTGGCCTCTTCCACCAGCAGGTCACTGCAGGCAAAGGACAGCATCATCGCCAGGAGCATCGGGATCGATCCGAATGCTTTCATGCTGCGTCCCCCCTCAGATGTGGTAGCTGAGCGTCATCGTGAGATTGTCGCTCACAGTCAGGATCGGGTTCCACTTGCTGACGCTCATGATCTGGAGCATGCCGGCCGCTCTGACGGACAGCCTGTCCTGAATACGATATCGCACCCCCAGGTCGGCCGTGGCAATCGCGCCCGACAATAGCGTGAGTAGCCCGCCCGCCGTTCCACTCTCTTCCACCACATCCACGGTGCGTATGCCAATAGACAGCAGGCTCGTACGGCATGATCCCTCCACCAGCAGCTTGGATCCCATGGGGACCACAATCTCGGAATTCACTCCCAGGGACAGCAGAAATGCCAGGGACATATCCATGTGCAACGCACCCTGGGCCGCGATATTCTGATCATTCATGAACAGATGGAAGCCGAAGGATGGCCCCGCATAAACCTGCGCCTCCTTCCCGAATAACGCCGCCCGTTTTATGGGATAGAGATAATCCTGCTGCAATGCGGCCTGAAGTACATCGGTGGAGACGTTATTGTTCTTGATTTCAGAAGAGTTGCGGAACTCGAGTTTCAACCGGTAGCCCCACTTATCATGGAGCCGTGACCAGTCGGCGCTCAAGTAGGGCAGCATGCCGGAATATCTCTCTTGGGATATGTATTCATCTCGCATGGCATACTGGCCAAAGCCGTATTGGATGGATAGTCCGGTAGAGGGTGGAATTAGTTGTCCCGTAAGGGCTTGGGCATCCAGGACCGCAGCACTGCAACAGATGAAAGCCACAAGGAAAACGAAATAATGTTTCATCCTGATTCCTTTTGTATTGGTTTCAATAACGCTAGGTGACGTGACTGTAGAATTTTTCAGCTTCCGTAATCTCATATTAGACCCGCGTGTGATCAAGGAAGTTGTCTGAGGTATATCCATTATGTACTTCCAGGAACCGTTGAGGGGTCCCTACGGGTGGGTGGTTCAATTTACAGTCCACTCACCCCTAAATCCCCTCTCTCAAGCCTGTCCCGCTGGAAGCGGGGAGAGAGGGGCCTCGCGAAGCGAGCGGGGTGAGTGCTTTCAGGGGCACCGCGTAGCGAGGAGCTTGCCCTGAACCTTGCCCTGCCCTTGGTCCCGCCGTAGGCGGTGACTCCCAGTCCCGTCTAAAATCCCGCTGTAAGCGGGGCAGAAAGCGGGGAGTCCCGACTTTACGTCGGGATCGAAGGGGTAGCCGAAGGGGCCTGCCAGAGCAGGTCTTCGCTGTGGGTAGGAGTCTTGCGCAGCATCCGGGCAATTTTGCGCACGGCTTTGAGCCGGTGATGTATCTGGAATTCCCCCTTGGGCATGGTGAGAATTTACAGTTCCCCTACCCTAAAACCCCTCTCTCGAGCCTGTCCCGCTGGAAGCGGGGAGAGAGGGGCCTCGCGAAGCGAGCGGGGTGAGTGCTTTCAGGGGGAAATCCGCCGACTGGCGGATGGGGGTGAGGTCTTATTTCCCCGCCAGCAATCTTCACCCAGCCCCATATCTGCTTGACTTTAGTTAAGAATATTTGTATGCTGATAGAAGGATGGGCGTAGTATAGTAGTGATATATTTCATTGTAATGTAGTAAGTTCATTATATATATTTGAAATATAATTAATTGGGATTATATCCGAAGCTGGTTCCTAAAGGAGTAAATAGTATGGACGAAAATGCTGACCAAGCACTAGCATCACTAGGCGAAATATCAGAGACTTTCAAATCATTTGTTAACAATAAAGGCAAAGTCAGCGAAGCAGATACTAGAGTGAAGTTTATTGATCGTATTCTGAAAGAAGTGCTCTATTGGCCAGAAAGTGAACTTAGCAGAGAAGACCACGTGGAATCAGGTTATACAGACTACCAGCTTAAAGTAAGACAAAAACCACTTGTTGTTGTTGAGGCGAAGCGTGAGGGTGTGTCCTTTGTCTTACCTTCTAGCGCAACTTCGAGATTGTCTAAGCTAAGCGGGGCAATAATGACCGATAAGAAGGTAGAAGCTGCGATTATTCAGGTTCGAAAGTATTGTGATGATCAAGGAATAAAATTCGCTATAGCAACAAATGGCTACACGTGGATCGTATTGCGTGCTATTCGAGACGATATGCCTTGGCGTGAAGGTAGAGTGAGGATTTTCCCTTCAATAGAACATATTAAAAAGCATTTCGTAGAGTTCTGGAATCTACTTTCATACGGAGAAATCTGTGATGGCTCCCTTGACACAGAATTTGGACGCCTCGCTTCAGCGTCACGGAAACTACTTCGTGTCATCGATAAGCTATTCAATGCTGATCTTCCCCTACAAAGGAACCGTCTCAACTCGCAGCTGCAACCACTAATCAAGTATATTTTCGAGGATATAGCTGCACAAGACGACTTGGATCTTCTTCAGTCCTGTTATGTACACACAGGAAGCTTAAGAATTGTGGCAAACGATTTAAACGTCGTTATTACTGACGCGATCCCCCGGACATTAGCTCTAGAAGGCGCAAAGGACTTAATCCAAGATAAAACAGACGCCGGTGAATTAGGGACAGCCATGGAAAACGCCATTCGTGAAAAGAAAGGTGAATTATATCTCCTTCTAGGGGGAATCGGATCAGGAAAAACTACTTTCCTTAAGCGTTATGAAAAAATAATAGCAAAAGAATTCCTTGATAAGGTCGCATATACTTTCCACTTTGATTTCCTCAAGGCTCCTCTCACTTCAGGCGAGCTAGAGGTATTCATCTGGAACAGTATATTGGAGACAATACGATCTACATATGAGTCTGAGCAA
>JBGVTM010000064.1 GCA_041862535.1 Candidatus Neomarinimicrobiota bacterium
TGGTGAGATCGGTGGCACTGCCGAGGAAGAGGCCGCGGCCTGGATCGAGGAGACCGGTTTTGCCAAGCCGGTAGTGGCTTTCGTTGCCGGGCGGACAGCTCCCCCGGGCCGACGCATGGGCCACGCCGGGGCCATTATCTCCGGGGGGCAGGGCACCGCCCAGAGCAAGATGGAGGCCCTGCAGGCGGCCGGAATCCAGGTCTGCGATAGTCCGGCCACAATTGGAGCAACGGTCAAACAGGCTATAGCCTAACATCTCGGCACACCTTCGACGCGAGGATAGAGTTGGTAAACAGGACGCTCGCCATCATCAAACCAGATGCCATGGCTGCCCGGCAGCTGGGGAAAATCATTGATCGCATCCTGCAGGCGGGATTCCAAATACGTGCCGCCCGGATCATCAAAATGACCAAACCGCAGGCGGAAAGCTTCTATGAGATCCATCGCAGCCAGCCATTCTTTAAAGAACTCACCACGTTCATGTCTTCGGCCCCGTGTATGGTTATTGTGCTGGCGAAGGAGAATGCCGTGGAAGAATTCCGGACGCTTATCGGTGCCACCGACCCGGTCCAGGCCACAACCGGTACTATTCGCAAAGATTTCGCCACCAGTGTGGGAGAAAATGCCATTCACGGCTCGGACTCGGATGAAAATGCTGAGAAAGAGGTTGCATTTTTTTTCGCCGCTGGGGATATTCTGAGTAACCTCTAACATCAAAGGGGAGATATCGTGATGTGCCGCTTCAAGGTCCTAGCCCTATTGGCGCTCCTTAGCTGGTTTGGCTGCCAATACTTGCCGTGGGGCAAGAAAGAATACAAGCCGATCTTCGTCGGTGAGCCGGAGACGATAATCGTTGAGCCCCCGGAGGATGCCTTCGATGTCAGCTACCGCTGGAGCATACTCGACCTACCTGATGAAAGTCTACTGGTCCCGGACTTCTCATCCTATTCTAATATCTTCACCTTCACTCCCGATGTTGTGGGGGATTATGCCTTTGCCGTAACGGTGGTTTCGTACGGGGAAGATGTTTCAGATCACAAGTTCTACTTCACGGCTATGGAAGACACGTCTGTGATCCCCCGGGAGGCACCCAGGGCTGAAGCCCCTCCGGCGGCCGAGCCTACCGCACGCCCGCCCACTGCACCGGAGACCGCAGCCGCCCGGCCCGAGCGCGTTACCACCACTGCGGCACCGACCCCAAAACCAGAACCCGCTCCACCCAAAAGCGTGACGCGGGCTAAGCCCCCGGAGAAAAAATATCGCAGCGACATTATCAAGGGCCATTTCACCGTGCAGGTGAGCAGCTGGAAAACCGCCAAACAAGCGCAGAAAGTCATGCAGCAGGTGACCGACCGGGGCTACGACGCTTATATCCAGCGGGTGTGGCTCGAGGATCGGAACGAAGTCTGGTGGCGCGTTCGCATCGGCGACTTTACCTCGATTCAAGCAGCGCGAGCAATGCAACAAGAGATCAACGCTGTCTACCCCGGTGCCTGGGTAGACAACGTACGCAAAGAAGATATAGACCAGCAACAGTAACGCCTAGCTTTTAGCTACCAATCACCTTAAACGAGGAGAGGCCTGGCCGTGTTTGAGCCTGAAAAGCTGCACTTTAATTTTATCGATTTGCTGGGGGCCCCGCGGAGGGCATTGAAAGGGAAAAAAATCTGGACCCATCTGATGGGCCTGATAGTGGGCTATCCAGTCTACGCTATCCTCACCTACCTCGCTTTCTGGATCGATGGCCAGTCACTCGCCGCCACCTGGGATCGGTTCGGCCTTTATCCCTTCTTCATAATAAATAGCAGCCAGCTTTCCAGCATCACCGCCTGGGTTGTCTATGCGGTAGGGGTCCTGTTCTGGCTGCTGGCAACCTTGCTGGCTGCCACAGTAGTCGCCCGCATCACTTATAAAGAGCTCAAGGGAGATCCGTTTTACACTATCAGCAACGGCGTCGCCTTCACCAAGCGGCACTGGCGCACCGTGATCTTCTCACCCGTGGCCGTTGTCCTGATAATATTATTCTTTATGGCTATTGCGGTAATTATGGCCCTTATTGGAAAAATCCCCTTCTTCGGAGAGCTGGTTTTTGTAGGGTTCTATCCGCTGTATTTCGCAGGAGCCATTTTCGTCCTCTACACCGTAGTAGTACTGGCGGTACTGATCTGGTATCTGCCCGCCGTTCTGGCCCTCTGGGAGGAGGATGCCATAGGCAGTACCTTTCAGGCCTATGCCATTGCCTGGAACCAGGCCTGGCGGGTGGTGATCTATTCCACCCTTGTGGCCGCCCTGGCCGCAGTGAGCACGTTTCTCTATGGTTGCGTCATTACCGCCGGGTATCACTTTATTAATTGGATTTTCGGTGCCTCCTGGCTGATGGCAGCCAAACTGGGGCCCATCATTGCCTGGGCCGAGAAAATCGTCTTTTCAGGCTACTGCAATATCTTCTATTACATCCCAGGACAAGGTGCCTGGCTCTCGCCGTTAGCGGCCGGAATCAATCTGGCAGACGTAAGCGGGTGGCAGGCCTTTATTGGCAGCATTCTAGCCGTTATTCTTCTGCTCATTTACGGCTCGGTGTTCGCTTATGGTCTGTCCGTCATCAGCGTCGGACAGAGCCTTTCCTTCCTTATTTTTAAGCTGAAAACGGACGATGAGAACCTTCTGGAACGGAAGGATGAAGAGGACCTGGAGGCGGAAGCAGAAGAGAAAGTCGAGAGCGGTGTTGAGGCCGGTGAAGAAGCCCCTTCACAAAACGAGGAGGATCAAGGAACCGCTGAGCTTTAGAGCTCAATCCGGGAAGGGGCGCTCCGGGTATTATTTGCCCGCAGGCCCGGCTGAATCGGGTAGGGGCATCGGCGCTCAATGATTGGGGCGCGATTACTAAGAAAGGGCCAGGATTATCAGGATAATGTAAAAAGCACTGAATGCGTATTGTTCTCCAATTGATTCAATTTTAATTTAACCATTTATGAAAATTTTCCGAGGCGACCTTCATCGTTTCGAAGGACCCCAGCTTTTTCAAGTAACTCTTTTGGACATTGATATCCACAATCTGGGGAACCCCGAGACTCCTGTTGAAGTAGAGCTGGTCGCTTATCAGGAAGGAGAAGACTATTTACTCAACGGAGTAGTTCGATCTGATCTGACCCTAACTTGTGACCGCTGTCTCGGTCCGGCATCCTATTCAGTTGAAGGCAAGTTTGATGTCCGGTTGGTTTCGGAGATACGTCCTGATCTGGATGCCGACGAGGATGATATCCTGGTTTGGCCACTCCATCAGCAGGAGTTGGATTTGTCAGGGGTGATCGCCCAAACGGTCTATCTCGAGATCCCCCAGAAGGTGTTATGTCGGGAAGATTGCAGGGGGCTGTGCCCTTCCTGTGGTGCCGATTTGAATCGACAGCCTTGCGGGTGCGTGACCGAAGAGATAGATGAACGTTGGTCACCACTCCTGGCCATCAAACAAAAGTTGAAGAAATGAGTGAGTTATTATGGCTCATCCGAAGCGTAAACAATCGCACAGCCGCTCCGCGAAGCGGCGCACGCACTGGAAACTGACCGCCCCTCAGGTCGCAACCTGTCCTCAATGCGGGCAACCAAAATTACCACACCGTGCATGCGCCAACTGTGGCTACTACCGGGGGCGACCGCTGATTTCAACCAAACAGTCCTAGCACCTACTGAATACCATGCGCATCGCGCTTGACGCCATGGGCAGGGATCACGCCGCGGAACAGATGGTCAAAGGGGCCGGTGATTATCTGCACCGAACCCCCAACGAAGAGACAAAGGTCATCCTGGTCGGTTTTGGGGGCAATATTCTCCTGAAGTTTGTCGACGGTATGGTTCTGCAGGTGGCCGATAGGACCAGGGATAAATTAGCGCAGCATCCCGGCTCCCAGCTAGCACTGCCTCTGGAGCGTCCCTCTTTTAGAGACCGGGACCAAGAATTGGATTACGAAGAACACCGGGGCTCACCTATTCCAGGGGCTGTAGTTGTCTACCACGGCACCACCAGTGCCCGGGCCATTAATAACGCCACCAGGACATTCAACCCTTGCGTTACCGAGAACCTGATTGCCTGCATTCAAAAGGGCATAATTGCTTACCCTGACATTTGTGAGGAGCGGCATGTCATTACCTCCGCATAGAACCGCAAAAATCACCGCCCTCGGCAGCTACCTGCCCGAGCGAATTCTGACCAATTACGACCTCGAAAAGATGGTGGATACCACCGACGAGTGGATTCGTAGCCGAACCGGCATCGCAGAACGGCACCTCGTGGGTGAGGGCGAGGCCACCTCTCACATGGCCACCAGAGCCGCCCAGGAAATCCTTCACAACCGGCAGCTTGATCCCAAGGAAATTGACTGCATCATTGTCGCGACGGTCACTCCGGACATGTTTTTCCCTGCCACCGCCTGTCTGGTACAGAACAACCTGGGTGCCAGTCGGGCCTGGGGCTTTGACCTCTCAGCGGCCTGCTCCGGCTTTCTATTCGCGCTGGATGCCGGAGCCCGAATGATCGAATCAGGACACTACACTAAGGTGCTGGTTATTGGTGCCGACACCATGAGCTCCATTGTTGACTATACCGACCGGGCTACGTGCGTTCTGTTTGGCGACGGCGCAGGTGCCGTCCTCCTGGAGCCATGTGAAGCCGGAGACGAAGGCATTCTGGATACAATCCTGCGATGCGATGGCTCGGGTGCCGGGTACCTGTATATGGAAGGCGGCGGCAGTCTCTGCCCACCGACAGCAGAATCCGTCGCTAGCAAAAAACATTTTCTCTATCAGGATGGCCGGGCGGTGTACAAGTACGCCGTTAAATTGATGACAGACGTCACCGTAGAGATAGCCGAACGCAACGGCCTTGCCAATAAAGACATCCAGCTGTTTATCCCCCACCAGGCCAATAAACGCATCGTTGACGCCAGTGCTGACCGACTGGGACTGAGCGAGGATCAGGTCCTCTCCAACATTGACCGCTACGCCAACACCACCGCGGCTACGATTCCCCTGGGTATGGTCGATGCTGTCGCAGAGGGTCGACTCAAACCTGGAGATAATGTAATTCTCGCGGCCTTTGGCGCGGGTTTCACCTGGGGCGGAATCTACCTGCGCTGGAGCGAGGTCGTCTGACAGTGGCGGTTTTTCTTTTCCCGGGCCAGGGCAGCCAGCAAGTAGGTATGGGACGCGACCTATACGACAATTATCCCCAGGTCCAGGAACTATACGACACAGCTGTGACTGTCCTGGGCTTTGACCTCCGTCGGGTCTCTTTTGAGGGTCCCGAGGAGCAGCTGCGCGAGACCCAGATCACTCAACCGGCCCTGTTCGTACATAGCATGGCAGTAGATTTGCTCCTGAAAAAATGGGGGACATATCCGGAAGCTACCGCCGGTCACAGCCTGGGAGAGTATTCAGCTATAGTGTCAGCGGGAGCCATGGACTTTGCCGATGCCCTGCAGGTGGTCAAGGTACGGGGGGAGGAGATGTCTCGGGCTGGGGAGAAGGCCCCCGGGGCCATGGCGGCACTCATGGGTGCCACCGAAGAACAGGTCCAGGAAATTTGTGAGCGCGCTAGTTCCGCTGGCGTACTCGTACCGGCTAATCTAAATAGTCCCGCTCAGGTGGTCCTTTCCGGCAACCGGAAAGCGATAGATAAGGCGGTTGAAGTGGCTCGGGCAATGGGCCTGCATCGGATCATCAAACTCAAGGTCTCGGGGGCATTCCACTCCCCCCTCATGACCCCGGCCCGGCCGGCCCTGGAAGCGGTTTTGGCGCGGGTGCAGGTTCGCGATGCACGAGTGCCTGTGTATCAAAATGTCTCCGCCAGAGCAGTCCAGGCCGCCAAAGAGATCAAAACGAACCTGCTGCTCCAGCTGGAGAGCCCCGTGCGCTGGGAAGCGACGATCCGTCAGCTGTGGACCGACGGTTTTATTGAATTTTATGAAGTAGGGGCTGGAAAAATCTTGCAAGGATTAAATCGCAGAATCGTACCTGAATCATTAACATTAAGCTTAAACTCAGCCGAAGATATTTCGCAGATCCATGTTCCAACTGCAGGATAAGGTAGCTGTTGTAACCGGCGCCTCCCGCGGCATTGGTCGGGCCATCAGTCTGGCCCTTGCAGAGGCTGGCGCGGCTGTAGCGCTCCTCAGCCGCTCAGTAGACGCCCTTCAGGAAGTGCGCCGGGAAATCACCACCCATGGAGGCCAGGCCAGTATCCACCCCTGTGATATCCGGGACGCGGAAACAGTCGCTAAGGTTTTCAAAGAGATTGTCGACCAATATGGTTTGCTCCACATCCTGGTAAACAATGCCGGTGTGACCAAAGACAGCCTCATCTTGCGTATGAGTGGTGACGATTGGCAGGTTCCGATAGCCACAAACCTCACCGGGGCTTTCAACTGCATCAAAGCCGCCGTGCGGCCCATGATCAAACAGCGGTTCGGCCGAATCATCAACATAACATCGGTGGTGGGCATCACCGGTAACGCTGGCCAGGCTAACTACGCCGCTTCCAAGGCGGGATTGATCGGCCTGACCAAGTCAACGGCTAAGGAACTGGCCTCCCGCGGAATCACCGTCAACGCCATCGCACCGGGTTACATCACCACCGATATAACCGCCAATCTCTCTAAGGACATCAAGAAAAATTTGACCGAGTACATCCCCCTCGGTCGGTTAGGCAAGCCCGAAGATGTAGCTCCGGCTGTGGTCTTTCTGGCCAGTGATGAGGCCGGATACATCACCGGACAAACCTTGCTCGTTGATGGTGGGATGGTAATCTAACGGAGGCAATACAATGTCAAATACTTTGGAGAAGATTTCCGAGGTTATCGCCGACAAACTGGGAGTGGAGCCGGCTAAAATCACCCCCAACGCCAAATTCATCGATGATCTGGGCGCCGACTCCCTGGATACCGTGGAACTCATCATGCAGTTGGAAGATGAGTTCAATCTCGAAATCCCTGATGAAGAGGCCGAAAAACTCACCACCGTCGGCGCCGTTGTCGAATATATCGATAGCCACTCCCAGTAGCCGGGAACAGACTCAGACCCAATGCGGCGAATCGTCATCACCGGGATGGGAGCCGTCACTCCCATCGGCAATACAGTAGCCGAATTTGAAGCCGGCTTGTTCTCCGGCCGGAACGGGATCGCTCCTATCACCCGTTTTAATACCGATAGCTACCCGGTACACTTGGCCGGCGAAGTAAAAAACTTCGACGCCGCAGCATATCTGGAACCCCAATTGCTGCGCAAGATGGATCTTTTTACCATCTATGCCATGGTAGCGACGGAACAGGCCATCTCACAGTCTGGATTCTTGGGACACGCCGATCTGAACCGGGTAGGGGCCATTGTCGGATCCGGCATCGGCGGGATCCAAGTTCTGGAGCACTCCCATCGAATTCTAATGGAGGGTGGTCCCCGAAAGATCAGTCCCTTTTTTATTACTATGTTGATCGCGGATATCGCCGCTGGTCAGATCTCGATCCGCTATGGATTGAAGGGGCCGAACTACTGTGTGATGTCCGCCTGTGCCACGGCTTCCAATGCTATTGGCGATGCCTTCCGTCTACTAAAGTACGGCGACGCTGACATCATGGTAGCCGGTGGGTGCGAGTCTTCGATAACGCCACTCTCATTAGCCGGTTTCACCAGTATGAAAGCCCTGTCAACCACCGCGGATCCCGAAGCCGCCTGCCGCCCCTTCGATGCCCATCGGGATGGCTTCCTGATGAGTGAAGGAGCCGGGGTTATCATTTTAGAGGAGCTGCGCCATGCCGAACGGCGGAGAGCGCCGATCTTCGGGGAATTGGTCGGCTATGGTGCTACTGCCGACGCTTATCACATCACTGCCCCCGCCAAAGGGGGCGAAGGTGCCGCTCGCGCTATGAACCTGGCTATCATGGATGCCCAAATCCAACCCGGCAAAGTAGGTTATATCAATGCCCACGGCACTTCCACGCCCTACAACGATAAGAATGAAACTATAGCTATCAAAAACGTCTTCGGTGAATACGCCAAAAACAGCCTGATTGTCAGCTCCACCAAATCCATGACCGGGCACATGCTGGGAGCCGCAGGGGGCGTGGAAGCCATCGCTACCCTCCTCGCCCTCCAGCGACAGGAGGTCCCCCCAACAATTCACTACCGCACCCCTGATCCCGAGTGTGATCTAGACTATTCCCCTAATAGCCCCACCAAACACTCCTTTGAGTACGGCATGAGTAATACTTTCGGCTTCGGAGGCCATAACGCCGTCCTCCTCTTCAAGCGCTTCACTATTTAGCACTGTGAGATTATTCCGCCACCTGCTCGAGAATATCCAAAAGTCTCCGATAGGTAAAACCGGAGATCTCGAGCAGCAATTAGGTCACCATTTCAAAAATCCCCACCTTCTGGAGCAGGCTCTCACGCACCGCAGCGTTGCTGACAGTTCACACCGGAATTTCGAGCGACTGGAGTTTCTGGGTGATGCGGTACTGAGCCACGTGGTTTCCGCCCATCTGTATGCCACTTATCAGGCCGGATCCGAAGGCGAGCTCACCTTGAGACGCTCCGCACTTGTCAGCAAGCGATTCCTGGCGGACATCGGTGAGAAACTGAGCGTACACCGATTCCTGCAGGTCGATAGCGGCGTGCATTTAAGCGATGCCAAAGTACGGCGCAACCTGGTAGGTGATGCCATGGAAGCTTTGATTGGCGCCATCTATCTGGACGGCGGCATGACCGTGGCAGAACGGTTTATCCAGCGGGAATTACTAAAACGGGAGAAGGAGACCGCCGGATTCGTGAATCACAAGGGTCACCTTATTGAGCTCTGTCACCAGCGTGGCCTGGATAACCCCCGCTTCCAACTCCTCAAGACCAAGGGACCGGAGCACGACAAGAAATTTGTGGTACAGGTGAGGATCGGTACCCGCACGTTTGAAAGTGCGCAGGCCAATAATAAAAAAGCCGCTGAACAGGAAGCGGCGGGGCTGGCGCTGGGAATTCTGTTACAGGAGCTAAACTAAAACCTTACTCACTGCTTACTGGTTTCAGTCTGAATCTGCTTGATCTTATCGCGGATTTCCGCCGCTTTTTCATAATTCTCCTCCAGAACAGCCCGATCCAATTGTTCTTGGAGCCGCCTCAGGTGCTCTTCCACAGATCGAGAGCCAGCATCATCAGAAGATGCAGCCCGTACCGGTGGGGTGCGATGTTCCACCACTTCCTGAATCGAGGCCTCTTCCATGACGGCTTCGGAGGCGTAGATGGGAGCACCCACCCGCAGGGCTAAGGCAATGGCATCACTAGGACGGGCGTCGATATTGGTGGTTCCCATCTGACTTACCAGGCTAATTCTCGAATAGAAAGTTCCTTCCTGGAGCTCGGAAATCACAACCTCACTAACCTCCACGTTGAGGTCTTCCAGGATACTGCAAAACAGGTCGTGGGTCATGGGACGGGGCATCTGAACATCTTCCAGCGCCAGCGCAATGGATTGAGCCTCGAAACTGCCAACGATCACGGGGAGAAAGCGATCCCCAATCGACTCCTTGAGCAGAATCGCATACCCCTTACTCGGAGGATAAAATGATATCTTCTCTACCTGAACTTGGATCATATCAGAAGACAATATACCCCTTCGTCAAAACCTTGTCAAGAAAACCCTCGTCAGGTTCTACTCCCCTTCATCTCATTTTTGAGCTCTGTCAGAACCTCAATAACCGAAGGATCGTAACCGCGGAGCAGCGCTACCCAATAAGACAGCCAGTCAATCTGGTGGAGTAGCGAGAGGTTCCGCTGAATAAGGCTCTCTCCCCTTCCAGCTAAGATCCATTCCATGGGCTGGGAGGCCTGTGGCTGTTCTTTGGTACCCATCAGCCGCCTGCTCAGGTCCTGGCGCAGCTGAACCCTGGGATGGTCATCCTTGTCCGTCAACCAGATGACAAATGTATCTCCATGGTCCCTGATGCGATCAGTCAATCCAACGATTTCGTTGTGATTCTGTTCGGGCAGCACATGGTGGCTGGCAAAAAGCTTGCTGTTTTCGGCCAGCTGGCTTCTCAGTCGGATAGCCAGGCCTTCGGTAGTACCAGCCGCTCCGTAAATGACCGGCAACCGGTTCCCAATGAGCCGGGCTACTCCCAGCGGCTTGTTTTCAGGCTGCTCCGGATCACTCCAACATTCACCTTCAGCCCTCATGAGCTCCGCAGCAGCGGCCAGCTCATCCAGAACCGATGCCCCCAGCACTTGAAAAGCCACCAGTACGCGAACAACCGCTGCCAGGGAATACCCAATTGCTGCCCGCGGCTGGAGCCCAGCTGGAATCTGGACAAAATCCCATCCCGCATTGTGGGCCAAGCGGGCTAATTGACCGCCGCTGGCTATAGCCACCACCCGGCCGCCCCGTTCCGCCGCTTGTCCGGTGGCAGCCAGGGTTTCCTCCGTGTCACCGGAATAGGAAGAAGCCAGAACCAGTGTGCCAGGGCCGGTCCAATGGGGCACATCGTAATTCCGGATTACCATCATAGGGACTGCCGCAAACCGCTCTACCCAGATGCGCACTATATCTCCACCTATAGCCGAACCTCCCATACCCAGAAACAGAACCTGCTGCGGCAGCTCCACCGCCTGACCCGGCACCCAATCAGCATACGTATCCAGGATGTGGTTAATCTGCTGCGGACAGCCCTTGATGGCCGACCACATGTCCGCCTTGTCCAGCTCCTTGATCCGGTCCTTCATCGCTGCACTTATCTCCTTATTCCTAATACATCCAAAATAAAGGCATAATCAAAGGCCACCTCTTTCAGGTAATCATACCGGCCGGAAGCGCCGAAGTGGCCCTTACCCATCTCCGTCTTAAGCAGCAGACGGTTGTCATCCGTTTTGAGGGCTCTCAATTTGGCGGTCCATTTCGCCGGCTCCCAGTACTGCACCCGGGGATCATTCAGACCAGCCGTAATAAGTATATTGGGATACGCCTTGGCCTCCACGTTGTCGTAGGGTGAATAGGTCTTGATATAGTCATAGTACTCCCCCTCGTTCGGATTGCCCCATTCCTCATATTCGATAACCGTCAGTGGTATGCTGGCATCCAGCATGGTATTGAGGACATCGACGAACGGCACTTTAGCGATAACGACCTTGAAGAGGTCAGGTCTCATATTGTTTACGGCTCCCATAAGCAGCCCACCGGCACTGCCGCCGTAGATTACCAGTCGATCACTGGAGGTATAGCCATCGGCAATCAGCTGCTCGGCACAGGCAATAAAGTCGGTGAAGGTATTTTTATTATGGAGCTGTTTCTCCTCTACATACCACTAGCGACCCATTTCGTCCCCGCCCCTATTGTGGGCAATGGCATAAATAAAGCCTCGATCCAGCAGGCTCAGCCGGTTTGATGAGAAGGTAGGCTCCCGGCTGGATCCATAAGCCCCATAACCGTAAAGAAATAGCGCATTGGTGCCGTCCTTAACCATCCCTTTCCTGTACACCAGTGAGATGGGGATCATGGTGCCATCGGAGGCAGTGGCGCTGATTCGCTCCGACTGGTAATCAGCCGGATCATAGCCGCCGAGAACCTCGTACTGCTTGAGCAATTCCCGGGTCCTGGAATCCATGTCGTAGTCAAAAACCGATCTGGGGGTGACGAGAGAGGTGTAGTTGAAACGAAGAACGTTGGTATCGAACTCGGGATTCCTGTCAGCCCAGAAAGTGTAGACTGGTTCGGGGAATTCCACATAATGGGATTCCTGATCCGCAATACTGATGACCCGGATTTGCTTAAGCCCACCCTCGCGTTCGTAAACGACCAGATGATTCTTAAATGCGTCCAGGCCATCCACTTTCACCGCTTTGCGGTGGGGCAGTACTTCCTGCCAGTTTTCCTTGGCAGGACTTTTCACGGCAGCTTTGACAACCTTGAAATTTTTTGCCCCTTCATTGGTCAGGATATAAAAAGCGTCACCCAGGTGTTCGGCGTAATACTCCACTTCATGCTGCCGTGGGTGAATGACTTTGAACGCCCCCATCGGTTCGTCCGCTCGCAGGTAGCGGACTTCCGAGGTGACCATGCTCGCCAGGGTGATCAGGAAGAAGCCCTCGCTGCGTGATTTCGAAAAGTAAAGGTGAAAGGCCTCATCCTTTTCATGGTAGACCAATTCATCCTCCTGCGGATCGGAACCCAGCATATGTCTGAATACCTTATAGGGACGTTTCGCTTCATCCAGGGTGCTGTAGAAGATCGTCCGGTTGTCATTGGCCCACTCCACGGAGTAATAGGTGTTCTCGATTCTATCCGCGTGCAATTCACCGGTGTTCAGATCCTTCACACACAGGGAGAAGCTCTCCACGCCGGTGGTATCAATCGAATAAGCCAGCAGCTGATGGTCAGGGCTGACTCTATAAACACCCAGTGCCAGCTGTTCCCTGTCCTCAGCCAGCTCGTTCTGGTCCAGAAGGATCTCCTCAGGGGCGTCGATGCTGCCCTTCTTGCGGCAGTAGATGGGATACTGTTGCCCCTCTTCAGTACGAGTATAGTAATAGAAGTCGCCCTTTCTCTCCGGGACGGATAAGTCCGTTTCCTTAATCCTCCCCACCAGCTCTTTATAGAGCTTTTCCTGTAACCTCTTCGTCGGCTTCATTACCCGCTCGGTATATGTATTCTCCGCCTCCAGGTATTCGATCACAGCAGGATCATCTCTAAAGCGCAGCCAATGATAATTATCCATCCGGATATCACCAAACAGAGTGTCCGCTTCGGGGACCACTTTGGCAACCGGTGGAGCCACCTCGCTTTTGTCCGCACACCCGACCGTTAGTAGAAGGCCGAGGGATACTAAGCCAACCGCCTGAACGGGAACCAGATAAGGATGATGAGTTGACATTGAATAAACCCCTTCCCAGTTAATTGAAGTTTTAAGTAGTTTACTTCACGGCTTCATAAGCCTGAAAATCACCGCCGTTAATCCAGTCGACTAGCGATCTCGCCGCAGGATCATATCAGCAAAGGCTTGCAGGATCCCGCGGCCACCATCCAGGATCTCAAGCTGCTCCTTGGCCTGCTTAATGCTCCGGCGTATTGTCTCTTCAGCTTGATGACGGATACCCTGAGCCTCCATGATCCGGCGTATAGCGGCCAGTCCCCTTCTCAGGTCACCCCTGGCCATTTCCACCGCCTGATGCACCTGGTCGGGAACACTATTAAGGGCTGCAATCATAAGGTAGGTCTTCTTCTCAGCCAAAATGTCGCTGCCCAGGCTTTTCCCCATCGTGCCAGCATCGGAAAAAATCTCCAAGAGATCGTCCTGCACCTGGAATGCCCGTCCGAGCAGGCATCCATAACGTCTCAATCCGTCGATCTGCTCTTCACGGGCGGAAGCACAGATAGCCCCTAACTCGGCAGCCAGGCCCAGCATGTAACCGGTCTTCAGGTCGACCATCTGCAGGTACTCTTCCAGCGTTACCTTTGACCGGGTCTCAAATTCCTTGTCCAGGGCCTGCCCCTCACAGACCGCCAGAGCCCCCCTGGCAAAGGCAGTGGTCAGGGCTTCTATATTGTCAGGAGAGTGCCGCAGCTCCGCCAGGGCAATGATGAACAGGGCATCACCAGTCAGGACACCAACGCCATCATCCCACTTCGCGTGCACTGTCGCCTGGCCGTGGCGGGTATGGTCCTGGTCCATGATATCATCATGCACCAGGGTAAAGTTATGGAGAATCTCTACCGCCACGGCGGCATGGAGAGCATCCTCCTCCCTACCGCCGCAGGCCCGACTGGTGAGCAGGGTGAGTAGGGGCCGCAATCGCTTACCCTTACCGGCCAGGACATATTGCACCGGTTCAGCTAAAAGCCGCGGCCCCTGGGGATAGATCTCCCCCAACCGACCATTAATCTGCCGACGAAGAGCATCCAGGTTGGCAGAAGATAAGGTCATTCCAGCAGCTCGATCTTCCCCAGCGCCTGCAGTTTGGTCAGGACCAGGGACTTGATCTCCGCCAACCGCTGCGGTGTCCGGGCCTCAAAACGGCACACAATAACCGGCTGGGTGTTAGAGGCACGCACCAGCCCCCAGCCATCACCAAACCTGATCCGTACGCCATCGATGTCAATGCAGTCGTAGTGAGCCTTGAAATATGCCGCAGCCTTCCGGGCTATCTTGAATTTCTCATCGTCCGTGGGACATTCGAGACGCATCTCCGGTGTGCTGTGATAGGCGGGGACCTCGGCGGTCAGAGCCGACAAAGGCCTCTTATGACGGGACACCAGTCGGGCCAGGCGCAGGGAAGCGTAAATGGCGTCATCATAGCCAAAATACTCATCCGCAAAGAAGAGATGGCCACTCATTTCGCCGGCAAAGGTTACCTGTAACTCCCGCATCTTCTCTTTGATCAGGCTGTGCCCCGTCTTCCACATCACCGGCACGGCACCGCGGCGGGCAATCTCCTCCTCCAGAGCCTGAGAGCACTTCACGTCGAAGACAATGGCGCCCCCGGGGCGGGCTACCTCTTCCAGGAACAAGGCCATCAGAGTATCAGCCCAGATAATATGACCCTGCTCGTCCACTACGCCCAGCCGGTCGGCGTCACCATCATAGGCCACACCAAAATCGTAACCCCCCTTCTGCACCTCAGCAATCAAATCCTGTAGGTTCTTTACCTCAGTAGGGTCCGGGTGGTGATGGGGAAATCGGCCATCAACTGTGCAGTACAGCTCGGTGAGCTCTACACCCAGCTGCTTGAAGACTTCAGGCGCCACCAGGGATGCCGTGGCATCGCCGCAGTCCATAGCTACCCTGAGAGAACGGTCCAGCTTGATCTTATCGATTAATAAGTCCCTGTAAGGAGTAAGAATATCCTCCTCCCGCTTACGGCCCTCGCCAGATTCAAAGTCTGACCGTTCAATGAGCATCCGCAGTCCCTGGATTTGATCGCCGTACACGGCCCCTTTTCCATAGGACAACTTAAAGCCGTTGAACTCTGGCGGGTTGTGGCTGCCGGTGATTTGCACCGCCCCGTCCACCCCTAGATAGTACATGCTGAAATAGTTGGCGGGGGTTGGAATAATACCAATGTCTACCACTTCAACCCCGGTTTCCAGGAGCCCTCGGGCGAACCAATCCATAAGAACCGGCGTGGTAAGCCGCACGTCGCCGCTGAGAGCGACGGAGGTCCCGCCTTCCCGACGGACAAAGGTGCCGAACGCCCGGCCGAGGTCTTCCACTACGGGTTGCGGGAAATCCCGCTCCACCACACCGCGAATATCGTACTTACGAAAGATATAATCCTGCAAAACGCACCCCTATCTTGATGTGATTTGACCAAGCACCACCAGCTCCCGAGCACCGGTAACACCCGGCATGTTACTTGCCATCCCCTGGACGTGGGCCACTGCCAGAACCGCCATCAGGAACGCCTCCTTAAAATCCGGATCGATGCCCACTACCTGCGAGGTGACGACTTTCCAGGCGGGCAGCTCCGCCTCCAGATCAGCCATGAGCAGCGGATGATGGACTCCTCCACCACTGACAATCAAGGTGTCAACCGCGTCATAAAAGCTAACAAACCGGCGCATGTTATCGACGATAGATCTGGCGGTGAACCGCACCAGGCTCCGTAGTAAATCAGCCGGGGGGACGGAAAACCTGCCCACCAGCTGCTCCACCAGCTCCTGGCCGAACTCATCCCGTCCCGTCGACTTGGGCGGGCGACGGCGAACGAAAGGATGCGCCATGAGCTCAGCTAAAATCTCCTCCCTGATGGCCCCTTCAGCACTATAACGCCCATCCAGATCGGAGAAATGGCCAAACATCAATCCAGCCGCCTCGTCGATCAGCCCCATTCCCGGCCCGGTATCAAAGCCAATCACCTCCATCTGCTCCGCACCGCGGGCAACAGCCGAAATGTTCGCCACACCCCCTACGTTCAGGATAACCGTATCAGCGGGCCGGGAACGGCAAAGCAGCCAATCCAGAAAAGGCATCAGGGGGGCTCCATTCCCTCCGGCAGCCACATCAGCCTCACGAAAATTGGACACTACCGGCACATCTAGAATCGAACGCAGATGCGCTGCGGTGCCTACCTGCAAGGTATAGTTGCCGTCCCGGTGGGCTACCGTCTGCCCGTGGCAACCCACCAAGTCGACGGCACGTCCCTTCAGAAAATTCCCGGCGACTCTGGCATACGCCGCCCCTAAGCGAAAGTGCAAGGCGGCCACCTCATCCGCCGTACCGGTCAGGCTCTGCGCAATGGCCTTCCGCTCCTCCGCTTCAAACGGGATGGTCACGTTGTCTAGAATCTGGAACTCGAGCGTGCTGACAGAAAGGCTGATCCGGGCCAGACAGGCATCCACTCCATCCATGGACGTGCCTGACATCAGTCCCAGAACCGTCAGCGGCTGGCCTCGCCCCGTCATTTCTCAGTCCTGCCTCTCCAGAACCCGGCGAATGGAACCATCCTCTTCGCGAAGCCGCTTCCGGGATTCCTCCACTGATAATCCCCGCAGCCCCACAACCAGGGCCGTCTTCACCTCACCATCGGCCCTCTTCAGGAGCTCTAGGGCGTCCTCGTATGAGCGCTGGGTGATCTCCGAGATGATACGGGTACCGCGGTCCCACAACTTGGCGTTGAGCGCCTTCAAGTCCACCATCAGATTGCCGTAGGTCTTGTTGATCTGCACCATCGCGGTAGTGGTGATCATATTCAGCACCAGCTTGGTAGCGGTACCGGCTTTCATGCGGGTCGAGCCCGTGACCACCTCCGGACCCACCACTACGGGAATAATGACATCGGCTTGCCCACGGATGACATCCTCACTGGTACACACCAAAAATCCCGTATAGGCTCCAACTTCCCGGGCATAGGCCAGGGCCCCATGCACAAAGGGAGTCGTGGCACCGGTTGCGATTCCCAGTACACAGTCTTTCGCTGAGAGATCCACCTCTTTCAGGGCAGCTGCGCCCGTTTCCGGGTAATCCTCCGCCCCTTCCACAGACCGAGTTAGTGCGGGTAAACCACCAGCAATAATCCCCCTGACCAGCCCCAGCGGAACGGAAAAAGTCGGTGGACACTCCGAGGCATCCAGAACACCCAGCCGGCCACTGGTTCCGGCTCCCACGTAGATCAAATGCCCACCGGAACGGAAACTCTCCACCGCATGCTCCACAAACTCAGCGATGCGCGGCAGCACCTTATGCACCGCCCCCGGTACGATAGTATCCTCATCGTTGATCAACTTCAGAATCTCCATCACCGACATTCGATCCAACTCCTCCGACCGGGGATTGCGATGCTCGGTGATCAAATGACCGCGGCGCTTGGGGACTTCCATGGAATATTAAGGCTCTTCTTGCTTTTTAGCTCTAAGCAAGCTATAATATCATTATAGCTCAAATGAATCATAAATTTAAATAAGCAATACGCAAGTCCTTAAGAATATGTCGCCATCCGCCCCTACCTGAAGGTCCCTCTACAAGCCCCGTTCCACCGCTTCCGATACGTACCGCATCGGGAGGCTGACTGGTCCCACAAATCAGCTTCCTGGACTCATCAGATCATGCTTGAGCTGAGCCTCGCTCTCGTGGGTCTGGCGCTCTCGGCCTTTTTCTCCGGGTCGGAGCTGGCATTCATCACCGCTAACCACCTCCAGATGGAGGTCTGGTCCAAGCAGGCCCGGCGCGGTGCTGCTCTGGCCTTCCGGCTCCTGGGTAATCCGGACAGCTTCCTGGTCAGTGTGCTGGTAGGCACTACCCTGTCTAATGTCGTCGCAACCAGCTTTGCCACCACCTATCTGGTAAGGCACGGCTGGAATCCCGGTTTGGCTCTAATAATGATCACCGCGACGATCCTTCTCTTCGGCGAAGTGTTACCCAAGACCCTGTTCGGTGAACGACCCAACCATTTTCTCCGGATCGTAGCACCCTTTCACCACCTGCTACAATTCCTGTTTACACCAGTAATCATCCCCCTGCGCCGATTCAGTGGTTCCCTCAGATCACGCGACCAGTCCGAGACAGACATAAGGCGGGAAACTACCCTTGAACGCGAAGACCTGAAATTGCTGTTCGCCGGTCAGAAAGATGCCCGGGTATTGCAGGAGAGCGAGAAAGAACTTATCACCCAGGTCTTTGACTTAGGTGAAACCCCCGTCTCAAAAGCTATGACACCGCGAACCGAGATTTGCGCCGTCGCTGAGACCGACACCCTGAACAAAGTGGTACACACCTTCATCGAGTCGGGATACTCCAAGCTGCCCGTTTACCGGGATAATCTGGACAACGTCATTGGTGTGGTGTATCTGTACGACCTATTCAAGTCCCCCACGGATCTGGTCTCTATTGTTCGCCCGGTGACAATGATACCCGACTCCAATACTACCATCGATGTTCTCAAAGACCTTCAGCGTACCCACCGATCAATCGCAATCGTTCTAGATGAGTACGGTGGCACCGCCGGTCTGGTCACCCCGGAAGACCTCTTCGAAGAACTCTTCGGAGAATTCGAGGATGAATTCGACACCCAGATTACTGAGACCATGCTATTGCCCGATGGCTCTATACTGACCGATGGGAAAACAAAGGTGGAGGACCTGAACTACCGGTTTCAACTGAACATTCCGGAAGGGGAATATGAAACCATCGGTGGGTATCTGACCGCTGCCCTGGATCGCATCCCCCACAAAGGCGAACGCATTTATCTCCCTTTTGGTCAGGTCGTTATCAAGAAATCCACCCCCCAGCGGGTTGAACAGGTGCAAGTCTTTCCTCCGGGCAGCAAGACCTTAACCCCGGATCGCTAGCTCCTTCTCGGGGTCCCGTCCGAACCACCAGATCACCAGCGTCAACACCCCCAGCGAGAGCAGGTTACTGACATAAGGATTCATTCCGAATCCTGCCGGGATGTATCCCAGGGCCAGGGTTACACAGGCCACCAACAGACCATAGGGGAGCTGGGTACGCACGTGGTCGACATGGTCGGCGCCGGAGGCGATGGACGACATGACCGTCGTATCGGAAATGGGTGAACAATGGTCGCCGAAGATAGCACCGGAGAGAATCGCGCCGATGCTACCCAAAAAGATGGCCTGCTGGGAAGCTTCCGCCAACCCGGCGCCAGCTGGTATAATGTAGGCCAAAGGAATGACCAAGGGAATCAGTATCGCCATGGTTCCGAAAGAGGTACCTGTCGAGAAGCTGATCAGGGCCGCAATGACAAAGGTAATCCCCGGCAGCAAACGGGGATTAAGGATATCCTCAGTGAGGTGGAAGATGTAATCGGCCGTATGCAGATCGCTGGTGACCAGTTGTAGCGAGCGGGCGAGGGTGAGAATGATGATACCCACGATCATGGCCCGGAAACCGACAATGAAGGCATCCACCGTTTTGCCGATGGATAGAATCCGGCCTCCCACTGCCAGCAACCCAGCCATCAGCGTCCCACCGAAGGAGGCCCAGATGAGTACTACAAACGAGTTGGCGGCACCAATAATGTCCCGTAGGGTATGGACACCCTCCCCCAGAGCAGCCTTGCCATCCACATATAGGCCGACACCCAGCACTGCCACCATCGTGATGATGGGCAGGATGGCATTGTACCAGTGGCTCCTGACACCCTCAGGCGGCATAAGGTTAGCCAACTCCTGGTCAAGGAGTGGTTTAGCATCGTCCCGCAGGACTTTGCCCTCTCTCACGCTGCGGCTCTCAGCACGCAGCATAGACCCAAAATCGCGGCCTGAAAGAGCAATCACCAATACTACCAGGAGAGCCATGATCGAATAGAAGTTGTAGGGGATGGCGGCCAAAAACATCACATAAGCGTTATCCGTAATGCCCAGATCAGTGAAACTGCTGTCCAGAAGCCCGAGCTCAAAGCCGATCCAGGTGGAAGCTAAGGCAATGCTGGTAATGGGAGCGGCAGTGGAATCAACCAGATAGGACAACTTCTCCCGACTGATTTTCAGCTTGTCCGTAAAAGGACGCATGGTATTGCCCACGAGAAGGGTGTTGGAATAATCGTCGAAAAAGATGAGCATCCCCATCAGCCAGGTGGCTAGCTGCCCTCTGCGTCGGCTTCGGGCGCGGCGGCCCAGCGCCTGGACAATTCCGTGGGTGCCCCCACTGCGGGACACGATGCCTACCATCCCTCCCAGGGTCATGGTGAACAGAACGATACTCATGTGATCCGGGTCAGTGAGGGCCCGCAAAAAGTAGGTGTCCACCGTACGCAGGAAAGCAGTAGCAGGGTTGTAGCCGCCCAGCGTGAAGACGGCCCCTAGCCAAATACCACAGAATAGCGATAATAGCACCTGCTTGGTGATAAGGGCGAGGGCAATGGCCATAAGGGGCGGTAGGATACTAACCAATCCGGGCAAGGCGGTGACATTGGCCTCCGTAACACCGGAAGGGGTAATAACTTCCAGCCGCGATACGCCCAGGACCGGCACCACCACGCCGTGGATGCGGACCTGCTCACCATCCCATTCCACCGCGCCCTGAGTTAAAAGCGTACCCTCCAAGCGGACACGGACAGCCTCAGGTGGCAATCCCTTCGGATACTGGTCGAGGGTCAGGCCGGCAATAGTTATGGTGAAGGGTACATTTTGCAGGACAAAGTGGGGAGCCTGGACGGTAACCAGGTTCCCGCGACCAAAGAGAAACCCCGTCCCTAAGGCCAAACTAAAAAAGAGCCGGCCCAGTTTCATAATGGGTGCCAATTTATCAGATGGCAGTATCAATGCCAAGCCCTATGCCTAACTGTAGCTCATCAAAGCCCCTTGAAAATTTAAAAGGAGCAGACAATTGGTAGGTGCTGATATGCCCCGATTATGCGTATCTTTAAACCTATGTTCAAACTGCTGGACAGGTACATCATCTCGCGCTTCCTGAGCATCCTGTTGGGCGCGATGGTTGCCTTCATAACCGTCTTTCTCGTGGTAGATGTAGTCGAAAACCTGGACAAATTCATCGACGCCAAAATGCCGCGTCAAGCCGTCGTTACCTACTACCTCTACACCATCCCTTGGTTCGTCAGCCTCGCCCTGCCTATGGCCACCCTCCTGGCCACTTTCTTTTCCATGGGCCTGCTGAACAAACGCAACGAGATCACCGCTATGAAGGCTTCAGGCTTCAGCATCCGCCGCATAGGTGCTTCGCTCCTGGTAGTTGGCCTGCTCATCAGTACCGGATCATTTTTCTTCGATGACCTGCTGGTCTCGGAGGGAATGCGCCGCAAGGCCGATGTTCAAAGCGAATATCTCGCCCAGGAGTATCACAGGAAACACAAAGTCAAAAAGCAAAATATTTTCCTTCAACAATCACCCACCGAGCATATTGCCATTGACCGGTTCGATTACCGCAACCAGCAGGCACACGGAGTATATATCCAAAGGTATGCCCAGGGCCGCCTGGTGGAGCGCATGGACTTCCGCCTGCTGACGTGGGATGAGGAAGCCCAGCAGTGGCGCGGCACTGACTATCGTATCCGGGCTTTTGACACTACCACCGACACCGTTATGATAACCCACCAGGGCCAGGATACCCTACTATCTATGGCCATCAGACCCGTGGACATGATGAAAATGTCGGTGATACCGGAGGAAATGCGCTTCAGCGAGCTGCAGGACTTCGTGGCCCAGCTCATTCGCAACGGGATCGATCCCACCCGCTGGGAAGTGAATATGCACTTCAAGGTGGCCTTCTCCATGACCAGTTTCATCATGATCCTGTTCGGTCTACCGCTCAGTGTGGGCCGTCCGCGGGCTAGTCTGGCGTTTGGCGCCGGCATGAGTGTCTTCGTGATCTTCGGGTACTACGTAGCCATCAAGTTGGGCCAGTCCCTGGGTTTCAAGGGCATACTTGACCCGCTGCCTTCCGTATGGTTGCCCAATATCCTGTTCCTGACGGTGGGATTTTTCCTGTTGTGGCGGCTACGAAGCTGATCTCATCTGATGGCCGGGCGGTGTGCGCCCCTCAGCGAACCAGGGTGAGACCAATGGCCAGGCTGATCCCTTTGGTGGTGTGGAACCAAAGGCCGTTATGAAAGGCCAATGCTGCGTCGAACTGGAGGATCCCTTTATGAATACCGAATCCGAGCCCTAGCTGTTGATTATCCGGCCCGGCGTAGCGCACTCCCATGCGGATCGGGAAGCTGGGCTCGCTCAGGATCTCCACGCCCACAGCCAGCTGCCAACCCCGGGAAGCCCACAGACGGTCCTGAAAGCCGGTGACCAGATCCAGCGACACAATACCAAAGTTCTCAATACGCTTGGAAACGCCCATCCGGAACAGGGCCGGGTAATTGGTGACAAAGGGTTTGAGAATAATATCATCCAAATCCTCATCGGTAAGCGTATCAGACTGCACCAGCCCCGATTCCGTCTCCACTACCGGATAGCTCTCATTATGGAAGAGGCTGTCCAGCGGTGTATCCTGGAGCAATTCCTCGGCCGTTACCTGGTTGACCCGGTAGGTATAAAGAAAATACTCATTCTCCCGCCATGGCATGAGGCTTTGCAGGGCTCCACCGAAGAGGTCTTTGGTGAGGGAAGGTCCATGCCATCGTATGCTGCCCAAAGCATTAATGAGGGAAATACCAAGGCGATAGCCATTCACCTCCGCCGTGGCAAAGCCGATATCAAGGCCAAACCCGCTGCCCCCCACAGCCTGCCTGATCAGGTAGCGCCCCTCGCCCGTAAAACCGGTGGTATCCGTCAGGAAGTAGCCGCCACTGGAATCCTGATCTACATCAATATGGAATAGGCCTTGGAGGTACTTAAAGGTGAATCCGAAGGCCATCCCACCGGTTGGTACGGCGAAACTGAAACCCCACTCAGCCGTCCCCTGGAGCTCCTCATCCAGAGTCAGGTCGAGCGAGTCACCTACAATATTCCCCTTCATCAGCAGCTCGAAAAGCGCTTTAGGCAGGCCCAGGTCGCCGAATACGGCAATCTCGCTTGAAAAGGCCATGATACCCCGGGCCCAGTTGAGTCCGGGCGTAGGCAGGTACAGACCCGTCTTAATCCGCAAACCGTCATCAGGCAGATCATCGAGAAATTCCTGCTTGTTCACATAGTCACTGTGCAAAGTGTTCTCGAAATCAGCGCCATTGATCAGATTGTAGTTCACAATGGAAAGCAGGTTGTTCTGCAGGCTATACGTGAGTCCGCCCAGATTCATGCTGAAGTCTTTTGCGGAGAAGGCCAGCCTGGCCGGATTATAACCCACAGCGTGAATGCCCTCCGTCAGGCTGGTAGTGGCACCCGCCAGGCCTAAAGTCCGCGGATCAGGCGTCGGCCCCTGGGCCCACACCCATCCAAAGCAGGCGATAAGCACAAAAATACCTTTTTGCCACCACTCTTTTAAGCCTCGCCTCATCGCAAGCTACCGGACTCCATAACTTTGGGTATGACAGGCTTCGCTAACAATACCTCACCCAAAGGTTCCATTACAGTTACCAGAAAAGAAGCTTGCACCGGCTTAATGTCGTCATCGAGATAATCATCAGCAGTGATGACAATCTCGGCCGTTCCGAGACCAACGCCGATCACTAGCAGCACTTTCAGGATTTCACCCTCCATCCTGATCGTCCGGATGGTAGCCGTAGCAATGCCCTTATAGCTGCTGGTGGCAGTTAGATACAGGTCTTTGACTTCCTTCGTGGGATGACTGAACACCGTATCCAGCGCAACCCGGACCGTGTCCCCCAAGTCTATCATAACGTTGGGCAGGGCGGTAACGGTAATGTCGGATGGAACGGGCTCCTCCTCCGGTTCAAAGATATCACTGTCCAGATTGAAGGTTATGAATACCGCCATTCGAATCGAATTAGTGGATTGCATTGTCCGAGGGCCGGTCGTGCTCAGGAAGGTAATGAAGGGCTTAAGGTAGATGGTACGTTCCGAGGCAATCCACGTCACCCGTTCGGCATCCAGATCGATCACCTGGGTAGTATCTGCGGGCGTGATGACATGCCCCAGTGCATCTACCCCATGGGGATGTGGTATCGCCATCTCGAACAGCCGCCCGATCCAGAAAGCCGGTGCCGTGTCAGTGGGACTGGTGTAAAAATCGACCCGGCTGGCCCGGGTTGTCCGGGGATCGATAGCCTGGCCACCAGGGATCTCCTCCGGATAAAATACAATGTGGGAAATACCTGTGATACCATCAAGGGCCAGCACGCTGTCAATGTTATCATAAATGACGGTCTCACCCTCCCGCACAACGGTATCTGGAATGCCGGCGGCGATATCATCCAGCCGGTCCAGGGCCAGGGTAAACAGTGTGCTGTCAGAGGCCAGCATGGATATTTTGCCCCCGATGGGAAAATTGTTATCCACTCTGGAGGTGAGGCTGGCTGCGAGCAGTGCCTCTCTAATCTGGGTCCGGGTGTCCTCGTCCATCGGTTCCAGCGGAAGGGCATCCACCGGTATGAAGGATATTTCTTGGGGTAAGATAAAGGCAAACGGCGCGATCAGCTCGAACTCGCCCCATACAGACTTCCCTCCAGCCACGGTGCCCTCACCCTGGATGATTACTGAGCCCCCCACTTTAATGGTATCGGGGGCCAGATTAAGCACATCAACGATGGACTCGGCCGGATTGGCAACTACGCTGCTTGACCAGGCATCGGTTGTATCAGTGGACCCTTCAGGGAGCCAGTAGGTACGCTGATAATTCTTCCCTAAAATGATGATGGTTCGCGCCGTGTCTCCATTCACGGGGGAAGCACCAGGGTAGTTGATCGGCGCGTTAATGGGCACTCTCGCACTACCCAAGCGATCATTAATGCCTAGCAGCTCGAGATCCAGTACCACCGGTAAGTCGATCTCATTATACAGAAGCAGCTTGAGTGCCAGTCGGTCGAATTGGAAGCCCTCAAAGCCGGTAGGGATTTCGTCGATCGTAGTAGGCACGGTGGGAAACGAGAGGAAGAAATTGCCCGAGAGGTTTTCGAAGGCCAGCACCTGCCCGATGGCTATCGTGGCCTGGAAAGCACCCAGCGACGAGCCATCCAACT
>JBGVTM010000065.1 GCA_041862535.1 Candidatus Neomarinimicrobiota bacterium
TCCCGAGAACTTCGGGATGCCGGTTTTCGAGACCGGTGCATTCAACCGCTCTGCCACCTCTCCAACGCTGTCAAGAATTCTCCTGGGCATACGGTGCATTTCCCGAAGGGATCCCTCCGGGACAACCGCTCTGCCACCTCTCCAACGCTGTCAAGAATCTTCCTAGGCATACAGTGCATTTCCCGAAGGGATCCCTGCGGGACAACCGCTCTGCCATCTCTCCGAAAAGCCCGAGACTGCTTTATTCAGACGCCGCTGAGTTCCAACGTTATATTACGAATGATTCGGATAGAATAGAATACCCTGCTCACTCCGGCGCGTTTTTACGCTGCTGCTTGAAAAACGCCTGCAGCAGCGCCTGGCACTCCTCTTCCAGCACCCCGCCGGTGACCTCCACCTGGTGGCTGAAGCGCGGATCGCGGCACAGCTGGTAGAGTGAGCCGCAGCAGCCGGCCCGGTCATCCCAGGCACCGAAGACCAGCCGCGGCAACCGGCTGTTCACAATGGCACCGGCACACATGGGGCACGGCTCCTTGGTGACGTACAGCGTACAGCCCTCCAGCCGCCAGCTGCCCAGGTGATTGGCGGCCGCGGTGATGGCCAGCAGCTCGGCGTGGGCGGTCGGGTCGCGCAGGGCCTCCCGCTGATTGTGCCCCCGACCGATCACCTTGCCCTCCTGCACCACCACCGCCCCCACCGGCACTTCTCCGGCCTCATAGGCCCGCTCGGCTTCCTTCAAGGCCAGGCGGAGAAAATGGTCATGAGGGAGCGAGGTAATCATAAAGTAGGTTGTGATATAATGTGTATATTACGCAATGTTTATCGTAAAAAGAAATCTCCCGTAGCGACAATCGTCAGCCAGCGGGGGATTAATACGTACGCCCGGACGAACCATCCAGCGGCGGGGCGACCCCCCCAACCTTCTGGTCCGTAGCCAGACGCTCTGCCCAGTTGAGCCTGGGTTACGCTACCCGATAAATACTCCTCGACCACTTGCCGCTTAAATGCCTTGCTGAACCTTCTTCTCGTCTCCATATTGTGAATTCTTCAGGGACCTGAAGGCAATGTATTATCTTTTACCTGGAAGTGTACAGCTTTGGCGGGGCACTCCGTTGACTTTCGAAAGGAATTTACATAAGTTAGATTTTAAAGATATATGAATGTATGTCATAAATAGAATGATTTAAATACCATAAAGCTACTATAGACATGGATTTCAGGCATTTGATTATTCCTCTTCTTCTCTGGGCCTCAATAGGCTGGTCACAATCAATTGAGTCGGATGAATCTGAATCCCCGGATCAGGGGATCGAACGTGAATCATCACCGCCCTCGATTGCTGACGGTACACTGTGGCGCAAGACTTCAATGGTCTCGAAGAAGAGGCTTTACTTATTTTGGGGCAGCATAGCATTATCCGAGCCCATCGGAATTCTTCGACTTAAAGAAATGTGGTACCAATCTCCTACCACATCGTTTCACTTTCACAACATAAAGAAAGACTTCCCGAGAAATCGGCAGATGGACAAGCTGGGCCACCTGATGACTTCCTATGCCGCTAGTGATTTTGCTTCGAAAGCCTATCGATGGGCAGGATTTTCTGTCAAGGAATCAGTTCTTTATGGCTCGCTCACAGGCTGGCTTTGGATTTTGCAGATAGAACTGGCCGATGGCTTTTTCGAACGATGGGGCTTCAGCTGGGTTGACCTTTGCGCGAATACCATAGGTGCCGGATTCTCAGCGATCCGGCAACTCTATCCGAATACGTTCAGAGGTATTCAACTGAAAATTAGCTACCATCAATCCATAGCATTTAAGGAAAAACTATATAACCCGTTGGATCAAAACATGATCAATGACTATGAAGGCATGACTTTCTGGTTGACGTTCAATTTATATGATTGCGCCCCACAAGCTATAAAGAGCCGCTTCCCAAGCTGGCTGGCACCAATCGGCGTGGCTGTTGGTCACAGTGCTAAAGGCATCGTTGCAGATAGATTGGGCGGTAAACGGGAGATTTTCATCGGACTGAACATCGATCTTCGAAAAATCAATATCGGCGATAGCAGTAATAACAGACTGCTGAATTTTCTCAAAAGCGAATTGGATCTCATTCGACTCCCGCTACCAGCAATCCGCATTAGCGGAAATGATAGGTGGTATGGAATCTACTTTTAAGTTGAAGGACAAACGCACTTTCGCTGCCTTGATCTCAATATGGTTCAATTTTGCTTTTTCATTTAGAACAGATGACCCACAATCGGCAGGGGAGTAATAACATATTAGGCTGCGCACTCACCTCTCTGCACTATTTCTCCTTATCCGCCCGCTGGCGGACAAAAAATCCCCACCTCCGGAGGGAAGCGAGGATTTTTTATCAGTAGCGGGGTTTATCCCGCGTAGTCTCTGTTGCGGGGCTTATCCTGCGCTGCAACGCGTAGCACGGTCGGGTCAGGGCGTTTGCTCATGCAGCTCCCGGAGCCACTCTTCCAGAATATCCAGGTAAACCGGCGCGTAGTTCTGCCACCCTCTGCGCGACCGCTGCTCCCGTTCCCTCAGGCTGCCGGTCTCCGAGATGATCAGGTTATGGTCCACCCTGGGGATCAGTTCTACCCGGTAATGGGGATTCCCGGCGCGCTCCAGGGCCGCCCGATAGGCCCGGGCACCCTGGATCGGGTCGGCCTGGGTGTCCTTCCCGCCGAAAAAGGCCAGGACCGGAATGGTGGTGCGCTCGATGACCGTCATCGGATCCCAGAAGTAATCACCCTCGAAATTGGGGTGGTGCCATTGCTCTTCCGTTGCGACCAGCAGGTTGAGGCCCAGCCCCTCCAGGAACGGGTAGCCGGCCAGCTGCTCTTTATACCGCACGTAGGTTTCGTAGTCGTCTGCTCTTTCGATCTCTGCGAGCAGATACTCGATCTGGGTGGCCTCTTCTTCTGAAGCCCCCGCACACAAGGCCTGGGCCGCGAAGAGATAGGCGCCCTGTTCCGCTCCGGGCTCACCCGGACAGGATACTGCGATCATAAAGGCAATGTCTTCGCTCCTCTCCAGGACCCGGGGCATCACGTAGCCCGCCTGGCTGATCCCCCATAGGCCGATCCGTTGGGTATCGATGTCGGGACGCTCCTTGAGAAACTCCACCGCATCCAGGACGATCTGTGCTCGCTGCTCAAGCAGCCGGCTGCGGTCGATCTTGCCGCTGGATTCACCCGTACCCGGCTTGTCCCAGGCAAAGGCAGCGTAACCGACAGCCAGCATGCGATCCATGATCGGCGGATACGTCACCCCCGAAGTACGGTTATTCGGCCCGTCACCGTGCACGAATACCACTACCGGATGCGGCCCCGGTCCCGGCGGCAACCTCAGGTCACCCACCACCCGAAAGCGGCCAGACTGGAATGCCAGTTCCTCGGTGCTGAACTGCAGGCTGCAACTGAAAATGAGTAGCAGGGGCAGCAAATAAGCTATCAGTTGGACGCTTCTCATCATCGCTCCTTTCGGGAAGTCTAATGTTAAATCGATAGGTCCAGGCCTACCGGCTTCGGGGATCAGTCCCCCTACCCGCGGTCCCTGATGCCAATCCGGCTCGGCCTGATCCCTGACTCATCTCCCCTGCCGCTGCACCCGGGCTACCTTTGCGAGGATATCCGGCACCGCCGCTTCCATCATGCTCTGCACGTGTTCGTAGCGGAACGTCCGCTCTTCAAACGACCGCCCCTTAACGGCCTTGAGAAATCGTTTCTCGAAGTCCTCAAAGTATGAACCGTAGATGTGATAGCTGTCCGCCTGATGGACGTAGCGACCCAGTTTCACACTATGACCTGAAATCTCAGCGATCCGGGCCGCAATCCTTTCCTGGAGCTTGACCAGCGCGAACATATTCATAAAGGCCGCTTTATAGGCATCGTTCGACCGGAATCTTACGTTCGTATTCAGGTGCCAGCTGTCATCCTCCCCTTCCAGCAGACGGCACCAGATGCTCTGGAGACAGGCCGGGTCATAGCAGGATGTATCCTCCCACACCTTCCAGGTAACCGCCTGTGCCCGCCTGGAATAGGGCACCGCGGCCAGCTTGGAAGCCAGTATCTCAATCTGGTCATAGGTCTCATCCATCCGGGGGACGGTATACTCGAATAGCCGCTGGTGATAGGTGTATTCCCAGCGCGTGTCTTCGGGATCGTTCGGATCGCGGATAAAGTGGTCTTTGATCCCATCCAGCACTTCCATGACGTACTCCTGCAGGTCCAGGATGCCGCCCGGCAGGTCTTTGTGGATCATGGGTTCAGCCAGCGGGTCATTGACCACTATCGTCATCGTGCAGTCCTTGCTGGGAGGATCACCGGGCTGATCATACTCCGTCTTTATTTCACAACCGTGCTGGTAAACAGCCAGCAGCGATTGCTCCCAGGCCTTAGCCAGACCCTCCCCCTCGACGTGCAATACCGGTATGTGGCCCTTCATGTTCAGGTCACCTCTCAAATTTGATTAAACAGGATTACCTACAGCCTGCGCTGATCAGTTGCCATCTCCTGATCACGTAACGCAATACGCCTGGCGATTGACAAACTAAGTTTATGCCCGGCGCTGTGCGTATCAAACGGTTTAGAGGCTCCCCCAGCTTCCCTTTCTTTAAATGAGATAGGCGACACAGCGTGAGAGCCTGCCCTGAGCGGCGACGAAGAAGGAGTCGAAGGGGGGGTGAGTTCTACCCACCCCAACTTCGAGCTGGCAGCGCAGGACGCGAATCGGAGGGTGGATACCATCCACATGCTTGAATGAAAGGAGAACCGGTTGATTAGCTATCATTTGGCTACCTTTCGACTACGATTTACGGCAACATCGGCCCTATATCTGAAGATTCTGTTGAACTTTTCGGGAAGATCAGGGATTATCTATACGAGAGGTCTTCGGTAAGGCCTGCGAGTAATCCTTTCGGTTGCGTTGAGCATAGGAGAAAACATATGGTTCCATGGAAGCACACATTGATCATTCCGGCCCTGACCCTCTGCATATTTTCGGGGTGTTCCCCGGACAGTCAGGAGATCGAGCGTCCGGAGACGATCGTCAGCAAACGCCAAGTGGTATATGACCGGGAGACCTATACCGGACTGGCTGAACTCTGGCAACGCTACTACCGTACCTTCCCGTCGGAAATGGCCTACGCCAACTGGATGTATGCCGCCCGGTACGCCGG
>JBGVTM010000066.1 GCA_041862535.1 Candidatus Neomarinimicrobiota bacterium
TAGTGGCCAAGGACTGGAGTTTTCAGATAGTACTGGAGCGGTTATCGTGAGAAAAAACATCTTAAGCGTGGTATTTATTTGTATTGTGCTTGTTCCCGGCACAGCTATTTACCCCAAGGCGAAATTGGCCCAGACGGGTTTTCAGTTTCTGAGTGTGGGTGCGGACGCGCGGGCCTTGGCCATGGGCAGCGCCATGACCACCACGGAGTGGGGCTCGGGCGCGCTGTTCTTTAATCCCGCCGGGATGGCGCAGATGGACGCCTTCTTTGATCTGGCCGCAAGTCAGAATCAGTGGATCGCGGATATTACTCACAATGCCTTTTCCGTTGCCATCAGTCCCGCCCGGGGAGCATTAGGCGTTTTCGGAATCAGCCTCTTCGCCGTCAACTACGGTGAGGTCGAAGGTACCATGGTCTGGCAGAATGATCAGGGCTATATCGATACCGAGGTATTTACGCCTAACGCCCTGGCGATAGGTGTCGGCTATGCTCGAGCGATCTCGGATCGCTTCTCAGTTGGCGGACACGTCAAGCATGTGGGCCAGTTCCTGGCCGAGAATGTTATCCCGATTGGACTCGAAGAAGACTCACTTATTGTCAGCAAGAATATCGCCTTTGCTACGGCGGTTGATTTTGGGACCATTTTTAAGACCGGTTATAGAAGTGTGACCGTCGGTATGTCGGTGCGCAATTTTTCCAATGAAATCAAATACGAGCGGGAGGGTTTTCAACTCCCCTTGACATTCCGAATCGGAATTTCGGCGAACCTGTTCGATTTATTTCAGCTGCCAATGAGATCCCAGTCCTTACAGCTGCATATTGATGCCTCTCACCCGCGGGCAGTCTCGGAGCAGATGAATGTGGGAGCGGAGTATGCCTTCTTTAATACGCTGTTCTTGCGTAGTGGCTACCTGGTGAATTTCGATGAACGCGGTGCCACATTCGGGTTTGGGCTGCACCTGTTGGGCTTGTCGCTAGACTATGCCTATACCCCATTTGGGATATTGGATCAAGTACAGCAGTTCACGCTGCGGTTCTCGATGTAAAGCTGATCCGGGGAAGAAAAAGCCTGGAAAATTTACTCAGGGATTAATAAATGCTATCCAGTGAGGGTACTATGAGGTTATTAAGGCCGGGGAAGAGTTTTTACCCCTTGCTTATTATTGCTTTTAGCTTGCTTGGTCTTATTATCGTAGGATGTGAGTTTGAGGAGCCCACCAGCATCTGGGACCTCCCGGATGATCCTGATGCCACGACCACACCGGTGGTCACCAACGTTGAGCCGGCCGATTGGAACATGGCGGGTATCGGCGTAATGAGGATCATCGGCAGCAATTTTTCGGCTACGGCTGACTCGAACGTCGTTTTCTTTAATGACACCCGTGCGGAGATCGTGAGTGCCTCCAATGCCGTCATCACCATCAAGACGCCCTTGCTTGTTGGCGATTCCCTGAAAATTAAAGTTGCCAGGTTAGGGGCTTACTTGTTCAGTAGCCCGGTTTACTACCGGATTCTTCCCTCAGTGGTTAGCTATGGTACTCTCCTTGCCTCAGAATTACCTGCGGCGATTACAGTTGATAGTGATGAAAATGTATATGTGTCTTTACAGAGCAATATATTGCGGAAAATTGCCCCGGACGGTATCCTTGAAGACTACGATGCAACCTTTTTTCAGTCTGATGGGATGAAGGTTGGGCCCGGGGGTCTGGTATATGCCACCTGGAACCTGCGGAAGCGGGGCCGGGTATCGTATTTTGACACCACCGGTGTGCAGACCGATTGGGTAGCCTTCGGGAAAGAAGCCTATGATCTGGACTTCGATCAGGATAGCAGCCTGTGGGTGGCATTGGCTACTGATTTAGTGCGGGTCAAGCCCGATGGCAGTCAGTCCACCATGGATACGTACTCCTATGACTTGTCGAGCGTGCGGATTTATGATGGCTATGTGTACGTGATGGAGACCGATGCCAGCACGGGCGCGCAGAAGTTATGGCGCAGCGCCATCCAGGGCGATGGGAGCCTGGGTACAAAGCAGCTGGTGTTAGATTTCTCTTCAATTGACAAGTTTACGGGGGTGACGATCAACTGCTTCACTTTCTCCTCCAGCGGTGATATCTATTTTGCGACGGATGCTGCCACTTCGGCCCTTATTGTCTATTATGCCGCTGAGGACATCTTTGAGTATTTTTACCCGGGTCTCATCAAGCCGCCGATCACTTACTTCGGCTGGGGCACTGACTCCTATCTTTACGCTTCTAAACCCACAACTGGAGCACCGCAAATTCTAAAGATAGATGTGCGCTTGGAGCGGGTGAAGCAATACAGTGCGCCCTATTACGGGCGTTAATACTAATCGTTACGTTCTAGAGCGTCTGGGGCGCGGATACGGTCATCAATTTGACTGGCGGGTGCGCCGGCATTAATTCTACTCCTGATAGGGACACTCTCTAAGCCACCTTCCGGCATATAGTCATAATTCAGGCAGCAGCGCACGGTCGGGCGGGGATATCGAGGTAACGAGTTTTTCCTGCAAAGCCCATAGAAAAAATCCCCGCCTTCTTATCGAGGAGACAGGGATTTTTTCTATTGAAGTCGAGAATATCCTATCGCAGTCTCAGAGTGTAATTCTCCCAGACGGCAAACCTGAGGGCGCCCCGTACGGCGATGTGGATATCCATGGAATCTCCCTGGACTCTCGGCGCGAGCAACTTCAACAATGTGTCTGAGGCAGCGTCAATAGGCGCTTGGATTCCGGCGATGTAAAAGATATTCTCTTCGAGAATGGGGGAGAAATTTTCGCCTGAAATCCTAAGGGTGTCCTTTGCGATACGAGCACTGCCTACGGGAATTACGTGAGTAATAACAGGATCGGGCCGTGGCACTTCATCAGGATCAAACAAGCTGGGTGGATGTGCGGGGGGTTCGCAGGCTATAAACCATACAGCCATGATTGCCAGGATGATCAGAATCACCGTTAACTTGGGGATTTTATGGGTGGTCATTATGTACTCCCGTTTAAATCTTGGCTACTCTTTTTAAGGCTAACCTACCATCAATGGTTTAGATCAAGAATCGGAGTGAGAAGCATTGCACATTGCCCAAAACTCCAAAGGGGGTATAGGCATAATCCAGCGCGAAGCTGAGCAGGTTAAGACCCAATCCGAAGCTCAGGTCCTGCTCGTCCATATTAAGCATATACCCGCCGCGAATATGTAACATTTCCTTAAGGCTGTATTCCACTCCGAAATTTACGTGCTCAGGATGCGAACGGGGGTGAGCGGCATCTACCATCAACATCAGCGACTGATCCGCCGGGCGGTTGCCCCAGAAATTAAAAAGATCCAGGGAGGCACCAATCCGGAACGTCAGTGGTAGCTGGAAGCTCTCATAGACGTATTTGATCTCGTTGGAAAAATTCCGCACCGACATACCAAAAACCAAATCCTTGAAACCGGTTCGGTAAAGCGTTCCGAAGTCATACGCCACAGCATTGGAGACGGCCTTATTTAAGGCAAGCGAATCGGCTTCATCAACGGAGGTTACAGCCCAACCCAGATATTGGGTTGCGTATTTTACTTGTCCACCGACTGCAAACCTCTCTGACAGTCTGAGCCCATAGCCGACCCCCAGGGCTAGTGCACTGGGGGTGAAGATTTCCGTGTCGATGTAGCCTTTGTCATTGGGCCATACCATAGTCCCGAGGAACTCGCCGTAATCGACGTTGATCAGGCTGACTCCGAGAGCCCCATAGCGACCGTTCCAAGGGTTAATTGCAACTGCGAATGCGTTGTGAGTTATATCTGCGATCCAGTAATTCCGGCCCATCATTGCATCAAAGAAGACGTCCATATGGGCTATCCCGGCGGGATTATAGAACAGGGAGCTGGATCCCAGTGGCATGGTTGTCATGGCGTCGGCAAGGGCAGCGGCTTGTGCATTACTCCCAATACTTAGAAACTGATACCCCGTCTGCGCTATTTTTTGCTTTTTACCGGAAGTCAGCTCAATCTGAGAGTAAGCCGTCGTGGGTGCACCAGCAATAATGACCAGAATGGCAGTTGATAAATGAATTAAACGTTGGAATTTCAACATGCTGCTTACCTTTTTATTGTTGAAGTTATTTCAGGCAGCTAGTTCGCTAATAATTCTCGACGATGGCTGCTCGGGATGATGCCCTTTGTGTTGCTTCCATTTTAATGAACCTTGCCAAGTATGGCTCCTGCTCAAGCTCAAAGACATAACGGGTTTTTATGATCGGCTTTGCTGCCCATACTTGTGGTCGTACTTCCACCAGTTCAGTACAACTCGCCACAGTCTCTATATCAATCGCGTCTTTTGAAATGAATTCGACTATCGAACCATCTTTCATCAGGAACTCAATACCCCAGAAGTCAGTAAATACCAAGACCACTTCAAGCGGCCCATTGCTGTTGTCATAAAAGACATAGCTGGTATCATAATTCAACGAGTCCTTAAAAATAGGGTACGTGATCTTGAGCGATGTATTGGTGGTGAGAACATCGAAGGAATCCGTGACGGTGCCAATGTCGATATCCACCCATTCTGCTTGCAGATTGGTTACCCCTTTTGCCGCTATGGATACAAACAGCGTATCTTGGAGCAAATCGCACGCGTATTGGTCCACCTCTGAGATGGTACGCTCCTCATCGGTCTGATAATTCTCACAATTGAACAAGGCAACCAGTATGATTGAGAGAAATATGAAGGAAATATTCTTAAATATCATCAGTTCTTCCTTAGTTGCTTCTTTATTGAAGTAGTAGGAGCATTTTTTACAGCTCAACGGATGACGGTAAACTTTCTGATGATTGAGTCCCCTTTCCGATAGAGGATCTCGTCGGTAACGGGGTCGTGTTGGTCCTTTGTCACCTCGATGTAGGCGATATAGACTCCACTCACCACCACCTGCCTGGAATCGGTAATGGAATTCCAGGCCTCATCGCCGGTGCCATCGTCATGTTCGATCGTGGTGACCAGATCACCTCGTTCGGTGTAGATTCGGATGGTACACCACCCGGGAATATTGTAGAACATAAGTCGATCGACGGCGGTAAGACCGGGGAAGAAGATGTCTGATTGCGCCAATCCCCGCTGTCTGATATGCCAGGGATTGGGAACGATGCGAATATCTTCCAGGGCTTCGCCGGCGGGTCGTTTCAAATTTGCCGGTCGACTCGTTTGGGTGTAGAACCGGCTGCTTTCTAATTGCCCACCAGGATTAGCCGTCGAGTGGTTCAGGCTGCCATCCGAGAAGGAAGTGATGTAGTAATAATAATCGAAACCGCGGATCGGCGTTAGATCATTGAACTCGTATACGATCTCGGGATTAGCGGTGCCCACGCCGCAGGCGAAAATCTCGGTGTAGGTGGTGTCCCATCTGCCCACGCCGCGATAGATGCGATACCCACCGAAGTTAGAGGCTTCTTCAACACCCTCGGCCGGTTCCCAGGTGAGCAGGATCCGATCGCCGCCCGATGCCACATTGAAAACCTGCGGTGGTCTCGGGGGTTGGGGGATGTCGTAATCGAGGAGGAAAGCACGCCTGGCACGCCCGTAAGTGAGCAGCAGGGAATCCATACCGGTGTAAACCCAGGCATTCTTGTAATCGTTGGCTTCTGCAGAAAGACCAGTGAAGCTGGTCTCGCTGCCATCGGGCATGAGAAACGGTCCCCCTCCGTTCTTCCAGTTGGCACCGATGAGCTCACATTTCTGTCGGTCCAGGCCATTCACAGCCCAGACTTCTACATAGCGAATACTGTCACCGAATGGTATGTCGTATGGACCGTAGCCGAACGCCGCAGACGCACCACCGTAGTCCACCAGGCTCTGGGGATACTTGTCCCTATTCTCTTCCCACATCCTGGTGGTATCGCCGTAGGTCATTACACCGGCCGCAAAGTCGTAGGCCACCTTCATGATGGGGCCACTGATGCTTGTGGGTTGGGGGACGTTGTCGTTTCCGTTCCAACCTAGAGTGGAGGGGTGATGGGGGTCGTCCGACTTGTCCGATGCACTCTTGTCTGCGTGTAAAATGCAAATCCCTGCGTGCTGGGCGGAGCTCAAACGCCCATTGCCCTCAATATCGGGCCCACCGATGTTGTCGAAGTTGAGGAGATCCAGTTGCCCCAGCCAGGTCATGGTGCATCGCAGTGAATCGGCGGTGGGATCTCCGGCTACCCAATCGGGATATGTTTCACCCCGCTTGGTCTGCCACTGATCGGCTCCCCACCCATCCCGGCCGTGAAGTAAATACGACGCCTCACGACAAGTGGTCATGTGCATGCAACCACCAGAGCGGAAGGCCGTAATGGTCTGACCGGGCAATTCGATTTCATCATCGTCATCCGTATTACCATCGTTTTTATAGGTGAATTCAACAATAAAGTAGTCATCGTGGTACTGCTGGCTGAAGCCGATCATGCGGCGTGTCATGGTCACGCCCATGTCGGTTCGAACCACATTCGTGATGATCCGGTCCGGTTTGATCGTTGGATCTATTTCATCAATATCACCTTCATAGGGGGCATTGACGCTGAAACCGTCCACATACACCGCCGGCAATGGGAATCGGGCCGTCGCCTTGCACTCCATAGCCGCTGTACGCGTATAACCGTTCTGGTAGAATTGCAGCGCATAGTAAGGATAGAAAACACCTTCCGGGCTCGTCCAACTCTTTGCGGCTAAAAAGTGCCGCCGGATTACAAAGCAATCCTGCCGGTTATATTCGGCGGGCCATATCATACCCTCATAATACGTGCCGGTGGTAGCCCTCTCCCTGCCGTAAGCATCCAGATAGTGATGCAAACGACCCACCCGGATATATCGCCGTAGACCCACGGCGGGGCCTGTTTGTGCCTGTAACCAGCTTTCGGTTGTCAGGAGTACAATGCTAATACCTAACATGGTTAGCAAGTGGGAAGCTTTGGACCATTTGGTCAGACGCATCTGATATCTCCGATATTGTTTTATTCTTAGAAACTGACCTTGATTCCGACAGTAATCTGTCGGGGATTCAGGAAGGTGAAGTACGTGAAGTTGGGCATATCGATGTACGCTCTGTCTTCCAAGACCTGATCGAGATATTTCTTATCCACCAGGTCCCAACGTTCCTCTTTATATTGCCAGTAGGTATCGGGACCGTCATAGGAGCCGTTTTCATTGAGGTCGGTGAAGGTTTCATCGGTATCCCAGACATTATTTCCATTAGCGTCAACGTATTTCTCTCCAGATGTATTATAATAAATCACTCTGGAGATCGGTACCACTTTGGATAGATCCTCTACCGTTTCCATGGGGACGAAATCGACACCATGTTTACGGTAGGCCCCAGGCCGGTCATCACCGTGTTCGGCCCCTTCCTCAAACGGGAAGTGCAGGGAAGCCATATACTGGTCACGATCCTCACTCCCGGAGAAACCTGCATCACTGAAGGTCTTGAAGTTGAACAGGTTGCTGATATCCACAAACACTTGAACCTCTGACCAGAAGATCTGCATGGTCTTGGTGAAGCGCAGGTCCACATTATAATAATCCGTCCACTGGACATTATCCACGATGCCGGGCAATTGTTGTGGATTGTAGGTGAAATAGCTGCCGGCTCTCCAGTTAGCCAGGAAATTGGCGTTCCACCCGCCTATGGGATATAATCCCAGGAGCCGGGGACCGAAAGTTGTGGGAATATGGATATTCAGGTTCAGACGAAGATAAGGGCTCGGGTGGGGTTTCGATTGATAGGGATTCAGGGCAATGTCGTCTAGCTGTTCAGTGAGGTCCTGGTAGTAACTGCGATAGCCGAAAAATCCGTTGCTGCTGACCCTGTAGGTATAGTTGATGAATCCGGTAATCATTCGGCCAGCCCGTTTTTCAAGGGTCAACTCAAGTCCACGGATGTCCTCATAATTGTCAGTCAGGGCTCGGTAGACGTCGACGGCGCGGTTCTTGGTGAGATATCGCGACCAGCTGGGCTGCTCGGTCACATCTTTGTAGTAACCGGCGACCCTCAATAAGTACCTGTTGAGAATGTTCTGCTCGAAACCCAGCTCGTAGGCTACCGTTTTGGAGGGGGGCAGGTCAGGATCACCGATCTGATAAATGGCGCCACTTTGCTCTCGATTCAGGCGGAAACGATAACCGCTCTGAGCCTCTTGGCGAAAATGACCATAATTGAAGTATAGCTTTGAATTCACCGTAATGGGATAGGAGACACCCAGGCGGGGACTTAAATACCACAGGCCTTCGCTCTCTGTCTTCGTAGCCAGTTCATCGATTCTATCACCCTTCCCCCTGGTCAGTAGATCGTCATATGGCTCCAGGGCATACCACGTTCCATTGGCGTTCGAAAGGTCCAGGCGCAAGCCCAGATTAGCGATGAATTCCTTGATTTCAATTTTATCCTGCAGGTATGCGCCCACTCTGTACGGGAATCGTTCCCACTCAAGAAAGTAGGTCCAGGTGTCTTTCGTGCTCAAGTTCGCGGAGTTAATCCGCTGACTATTGTAGATAAATTGAAAGCCGGTTTTAAGTTGATGTGTGGGATTAATCTGACTAGTGAGATCACCTTTGAGGGCAAAGGTTGAGTTACGACTTCGATCCCAGGCGAACCCCATCCAGCCGCCCATGCGCATGCCGTCAGTGAACGAATCGAGAATCTCTCCGTAGTAGCCATAGGGCGCTTCATCGGCGTAATAATACCCGGGGACGATCTCATATTTCCGGGTGGTATCCCGATCGGCGGTACGGTCAGCATAATATTGATTGAACATATATTGTACCGAAACGTCGTAGTACGTCCGGTTACTCAGGATGTGGGAGAAATAGGTGCCGAAGATGGTCCGATAAATCGCCATCGGGTTATAGTAGCCAGGCATATAAACCATATCATTGGGAGAATCGCCGAGTACGTCTGAGGCAAGGCCATATACGCTCCGGAAGTACTCACCCTCAGGCGGCGTCGTCCACTGAGCGGGTGATACCGAATGGATTTCACCATATAGTCCCGAGATGGTCAGCTTCATGCTCTGCCCAATGTCAGAGGTCAGCTTCAATTGGGTTATATCCTCGTTATAGCTGTCTAGGGAAAGCGGGTAGAGGAATGCCTCTTGCTCTGAGCGAGCGGAGAGAAAGAATCTCAGGTTACCCAACTTCGGGCTGATGATGGGGATGGGGCCCCCGAAGCCTAGATCGATCGTGTAGTCCGGAATTTCGATATCTCCCTGGCGACGCTTCTCCCATTTCCATAGCCGTTGAAGCGCGGTTGGGGATAGATCATTATTCAGATCCTGGTCGACGATCAGTGCTTCCGCCGCGGCGTTCCAGCCTTTGAATTGGCGGTATTGTCTCTGTTCATATTTATCCCAGGCGCCGCTTGTGGTGCCGGTCCAGCATACATCATCGTCGAGAAAGGGGCGGGTGGCGTAGGTATTGGGGGAAAAAATGGAGGGTCCAAAATGCTTGGGCGCGGGTGGATTATAGCGCAGGGTAGCTGTGCCCGAGTAACGATTACGATCACCTTCCTGTGTAATCACATTAATCACGCCTGACCGCACATTGCCGTATTCGGCATTGAATCCGCCGGTCTGGATCTGGATTTCCTTCACAGAACTCAGGGTGATGGCGGTGTACGGTAGATTGCGCCGCTCATCGATCAGGGCAAGACCATCGATCAGGAAGAGGCTCTGATAAGCGTCACTACCCCGGATTCGCAAACCCGACTCAATACCGGCCTGTAATTCGATTACCTCGGGTACACTGACCACCGGCATCTGTATAATGGTCGTGGCATCGATATTGGCCTGGCTGGCTGATACGTCGGGGGCTACCACCGGTCTCTGAGCCTCGACGATCACCCGGCCAAGACCCAAGACAGTGGAACGCAGTTCGAGGTCCTGGGTAGTAGTCAGATCGATGGTAACTCGAATATTTGTGATCTCCGTCCGCTCATAGCCTATCATGGACGCGATGAGGGTGTACGTACCCGGGGGGACGTTCAAAATGACGTAATAGCCATCCGCATCCGATGCGGCTCCCAGGGTGGTACCTTCAAGGTAGACGTTGACACCTGATAGGGCCTCACCGGTTTCTGCATCCGTAGTCGTGCCAGCAATTTTGCCGGTCAAACCGCCAAACGCAAACTCTATGGATATCAAAAGGAAAAGGCCAGTTCGGAATAGACTTGATTTCATGAGGCCTCCTATGCCATATATATTTTGAATTGGATTAAAAACCAAAAAGTTGGGGGGAAACATGGCACATTTTTTATAATTTGCAAGCTAAGCATTCTTTATTTTGATATCAAAGATATTCTCTATCAAAGATATTCTTTATGACATTCTTATGTGGTTATGTGGGGTCATGAGCATATCCTTTTGCTCCTGGCCACTTGATTGGTTTATCAGTTAATAAGCCAATACAATGGCGACCACGGAAGATTATGTGCCGCATAAGATAACTTGATATTAACTAACTTTAAAATATTGTTCTCGTGAAAAATCAATGGGCTGTGATAGCATCTCCGGAGTTTCGGGTAGGGGCCTTTCTTCAGAGCGGAAGTATGCTCGTCTTCTGGCGGATTTTCCGGAACGGTGGTGACCCTCTCCTCTGCCGAGTATTTCCTGCGAATCCCTCGCATGATCTCACGGGCCACGGACTCGGACTTCTTCGCACTAATTCAAAGACTTCATGCAACCAGGTTCAACTGAGCGCAAGTGTCTCTCAGTAGTTAGCCCAAATCTGTCTCCTTTGTTCTGAAACGCTGCATGTCAATCTGATAGGGCCGACCTCACTTCCCGTAGATCAGATACTTCTCGCGCTGCTTCTCGAATTGATCCCGGTCGTGCGCATAGGTGGAAGCATGGGCGCGGATGTCGCGGCCGTCTTCGATGTAGCGGCGCAACGCATCCGAACCCCACAAGCGATCGAAATGCCTCTGGTGTTGCCACTTGAACTGCTGAGGGTAATGCTCCCGGATGGTGTGAATCATCACTACACCGGTCTGGATAGGCTGAAAGATCTCCCGGTCGGTGATTGTCAGCCGCACCCCGCCGCAGGCCTGATCCTGAAACTTGGGATAGGCGGCTCCCTCGATAGATCGTGGAGTATAAACGATATCCTCGAATACAACGCCCGGCAGATGATAATCGTTCAGCATGCCCGCCAACCCTTCCTCGATCCAGGGCGCTCCGCAGATAAGGAAGGGCTCGTAGGTTCCTCTCCCCTCTGATACATTTGTCCCCTCGAACAGGCAAGTGCCCAGGTATGCCAGGGCCGTCTCCGGATTCGGCATGTTGGGGGATGATTTAACCCACTCCAGCCCGGTCTCGTCCCACCACATATCACGTTCCCAATTCAGCACCGGTACTACGGTCAAGTCGGCGTGCAGGCCATCACTCAGCCACCCCTCCTCGTTGATCATGATCGCCAGCTCCCCCAGCGTCATACCATGGCGGATGGTTACCGGGTGCCTACCCACGAAGGAGGCATACGCCGTGTCCAGGTTGGGACCATCGACGATGTCACCTCGTATGGGATTGGGTCGATCCAGCACCCAGATGGGAATACTGTCCTGGGCGCAGGCCTCCATCACCAGGGTCATGGTGCTGGGGCCGGTATAGTAGCGCGCTCCTGAATGCTGCGTATAGATGAGAACGATATCGACCCCGGCCAGCTGCTCCGGGGTGGGCTTCAGTGTCGCACCGTAAAGGCTGTACACCTTCACTCCCGTGCTCGTGTCCTCCGTATCGGCCACCTTCTCCCCGGCGGAGGCTTTGCCCATTAAACCATGCTCTGGGGCGAAAATGGCCTTCAGCTCAACCCCTTCCGCCTGGGCGATGAGATCCAGGATATGGTCCCCCTTCCGGTCGACACCGGATTGATTGGTGAGAACCGCCACCGATTTGCCTTGCAGCGGTGCAAATGCGTCATTCTCCAGGACATCCAGGGCAAATACTGTCGTGGTAAACTGCTGCGTGGGATTGGCCGGCTCGTAGACCTGAGAATAGCGCCAGGTGGCTCTCGAAGTGCTATCACAAGAAGTGAGCGCTATCAGGAGTAGAACAGACAAGCCTGCTGGGGTTATTATCCTCAATTGCATAGCTTATAACTCTCCTTTCTGGTTAATGATAGAGACTAAGGCTGGCAATTGAAGTTACTTCACAATTTAGTCCTGAGCATTTCATATGTTGCTTTCCGCCGTGCGACGAATAAGGTATGCAGGTAATAGTACTCTTCCCACTGACCTTACCACTAAAAATTACACCATTTGCAGTTAAAGTTCTCCAAAGTAAGGACATTCTCTCCGGATTTTGTTCCAGTTGAAGTGTGAGTAATTCGGTAAAATCGGCAACCTTGAAAAAAGGAGGCTTCTACCGTGAGACAGGGTCGCTACGCCCCGGTGCAGATTGCCCTTGCATCGAGGCAGGTTGAACCGGGAACAACGGTGAAGGAAGTGATCCCGAAAATGGGGATCTGTGAGCAGACTTTTCATCGCTGGAAGAAAAGGTCCGGTGGTTTGGACAGCAGCGAAGTGCGACGCTTGCAAGTGCTGGAAGAGAAGAACCGTCGCCTGAAGCAGCTGGTGGCCAATCCGAGCCTGGACAAGCACATGCTCCAGGAGGTGCTGGCAA
>JBGVTM010000067.1 GCA_041862535.1 Candidatus Neomarinimicrobiota bacterium
CCAGGCCGAGGGGGTCCAGGTCCTGCTTATTGGGCAGAAAAGGAAGGCATCCCCTAGGAGCCGGATCAGTCGGCTGAGTGCGGAGTGTGACCTTTCCGTCGCTGAAGCCCTGGAGCGAGACCTTGACGGTTTGGTCGTACCGGGTGATTGGGCCGCTGACAAGATGAGAACTAACAGATCGTTTCTGGAAATAGTGCAAAAACAGTTTAATAATGGAAGACTACTCGCGAGTATTGCCGAAGGACACAGTGTGCTCATCTCAGCGAAGATATTGGAAGGGATGAAAGTGGCGGGTCTGCCCGAGATGAAGCGGGACATTGAGAACTGCGGCGCTTGCCAGGTTGACCAGCCTGTATATCAAGATAAGAACTTAGTTACGAGCAGATGTACTGATGACTTGCCAGAATTAATGCGGTGGGTCTTAGGATATTTGAAGGCAAGGTAGCTATTTATTTATGGTTCATTTGTTACTCAATTCAATTGCGCTTGATCCCAATCGTTGGACCGGAAAAAAGAATCTATAATATCGTTTAAGCGAGTTACTCCGACCCCTTATTGAAGCTGATTTTAGTATTGAAAATGGTTGTTTGAGGGCTTTTGGACTTCCTCTTTTGTGTAGACCAGTCGGCCACCGATAATAGTGGCCCACACCGAGTGGTCGTGATCCAGCACCACCAGATCCGCGTCCTTGCCAAGTTCAATGCTACCCTTTCTGTCGACAAGGCCCAGTACAGTGGCCGGATTTCTGGCGGCGGTATCTACGGCGGTTTCCAGGTTACAGCCGGTAAAGTCCCAGAATTTGAGCATCAGCTGGTGGAGGCTGTAGGTTGTTCCGATTAGAGTGCCGTCGAGGTAGCGGGCGGCGCCGCCTTGTGATTCGAACTCCTGCCCATAATAGTAATACCGTCCCGCAGGCAGTCCCATAGCCTGCATGCCATCGGTGATACAGACGCAGCGCTCGCCGCCAAATTGCTGGTAGATATAGCGCACCATCTTCTCGTGCAAGTGAAGGCCATCGCTGATGACCTGCACCGTCACATCCGGATGTTCAAAGATAGCCGGAACCGGTCCCGGATCGCGGTGATGGAGGGGGCGCATGGTATTGAAAATGTGGGTAACGTGGGAAATGCCCGCTTCGAGGCCCCGTTGGGTTTCGATGTAATTCGCGTCGGAATGGCCAAACGAAGCGATGATGCCGTGGTCGACCATGGCCTGAATTACGGTCAGCGCGCCGTCCACTTCGGGAGCGATAGTCATCATTTTAAGGTTATCGCCGGTGATCTGTATCAGCTCGTCAAGGGCTTTCCGGGAAGGTTTTTTTATTGCATTGAGCGGGATACCGCCTCTTTTGACCCTGCTGATAAAAGGTCCTTCGAGATGCAACCCCAGAAGGTTAGCTCCCCCCAGGTCCTGGCCCACGAGTTGCCCCGTGATTTTGAGGTGCTCGTTGCCGATCTCAGGGCGGGTCATGGCCGTGGCCAGGAAGCTGGTGATTCCCAGCCGGGCAAGGGTAGTGGAGATAGTGTTGAGGGCCTGGGGCGTGCCGTGCGACGTGTCACCGCCACCGGCACCATGAATGTGGACGTCAATAAGTCCAGGGATGGTAGTGCGACCGTCGGCATCTATAATGGGGGATTGATCCATATCGGTATCAACGCTGCCGAGGCGGGCAATCTTGCCAGCGATGATCAAAATATCCGTCGGTTGTTCCCGGGACAGCTGATTGTATAGCCGGCAGTTGCGGATGATCAAATGGTCGTGCATTCGATAATGTTGGGTAGATTAACTAAATATGTTACTAAAATTACGAGGGCGCTGACATGCTATATTAAGAGAAATGAGGAGCCCCTGCCTTTATGAGACAGTAACTGGCTCGTAATTGGATGTTGTTCTTTGGGGGAAGTATCATTGAGTGTGTACGAACCGCGTTGATTTCCCGGTTAAGTTCCGCCCGTATGGTTGCTCCCGCTAACATGCCACTGTAAACCTGCATATATATTGGATGGTACCCATGAAATCTCTTTACGCCACTTATGTTCTCCTACTACTGTATCCATTGGCTAATCTGACAGGTCAGCGTGGACCAATTACGAGTTCGCAGCTGCATCTGATGCCTGTACCGGCCAAGTTTGAGTTAAGAGACGGCCGTTTCAGAGTGACGGAGGAATTCGCGTTAGCCGTGAGTGGCCCGGAAGCTAGCCGGGTTTATGGTGGCGCAACCCGCATGCTCCGGCGTCTGTCCGGGCGAACGGGTTTCTTCTTTTCCCAGGCTTTTATTGGCACAGATGATACTACCAGTCGTGCGCCGCTGAAGCTAGAGTGGCAACGCATTGGCCAGGTGGTCCTCGGCGAAGTCGAATCGTATACCCTGGAGGTGACCCGTGATCAGATCACCCTTGCCGCCGAGACCGACATCGGTATTGTGAGGGGGCTGGAAACCCTGCTGCAGCTGTTAGCCGTGGACCGTAGGGGGTATTATTTCCCGGCTATCAGGATCGAAGATGCCCCCCGGTTTCCGTGGCGCGGTCTGTTGATTGATGCTTGCCGCCATTTTATGCCCGTAGAGGTTATTAAGCGCAACCTTGATGGTATGGCGGCCGTTAAGCTGAACGTGCTGCACTGGCACTTAAGTGAAGACCAGGGCTTCCGGGTTGAGTCCCGGACGCACCCCAGGCTGCATCAGCTGGGATCGGATGGGCTCTATTATACCCAGGAACAGATAAAGGAGGTTATTGCCTATGCCGATGCTCGGGGCATCCGGGTCATGCCTGAATTCGATATCCCCGGCCATGCCACCAGCTGGTTGGTCGCTTACCCCGAGCTGGCCAGCGCCCCGGGCCCTTATACGATTGAGCGTAAATGGGGCATATTTGACCCCACCATGGATCCAACCCGGGAAGAGACCTATGCTTTTCTGGATGCTTTCTTTAAGGAGATGAGCACCCTGTTTCCTGACCAGTATATGCACATCGGGGGTGATGAGGTCAATGGCAACCAGTGGAACGCCAATCCTGAGATTCAGGCCTTCATGCGTGCCCACCAGTTACCCGATAACCATGCTCTCCAGAGCTACTTCAATCGTCGGGTGCTTAAGATTCTCACCAGTTACGGCCGCAAGTTGGTCGGTTGGGATGAGATTTTCCATCCGGATTTGCCTACCAATATTGTTATCCAATCGTGGCGGGGGCAGGAGGCTTTGGTGGAAGCGGCCCGGCGGGGATACCAGAGCATCCTGTCCAATGGCTATTACATCGACCTCATCCAGCCCACCGGCTATCACTATCTCAACGATCCCGTTCCCGAGGGGGCTGAACTCATCGGTGAAGAACAGGCTAATATTCTGGGTGGTGAGGCCACTATGTGGGCCGAGTTTGTTACTCCGGAAACGATAGATTCCCGGATCTGGCCTCGTCTGGCAGCCATTGCCGAGCGGCTGTGGTCTCCCGCCCACGTTCGGGAGGTTGAGGATATGTATCGTCGCCTGGACGAGGTGAGTTTTCATCTGGAAGAGCTGGGCCTGACTCACGAAAGGAACTATCCCCTGATGCTGCGACGATTATCGAACAACGCTGACACTGAGCCTTTGAAAGTATTGGTTGACGTTATTGAGCCGGTGAAGATATATAACCGGCCCCGGCAGCGGGAGTATACATCTTATTCACCGCTGACGCGGGTGGTGGATGCCGCCCGCCCGGATGCTAGAGTGGCCCGGAACTTCCGGCGGCTGGTCAAGGATTACCTGCTTACGAAGCAGGCCCATCCAGTTCCTAGAAAACGGTTTCTGGCTTTCGGGCGTAAAGAGCGCTCTCCGCAGGCTGAAGAGATTGCGACCTGGCTGGCCTTGTGGCGGGACAACCATGCCCGCCTGAAGGTGATCATCGTCCAGTCACCTATCCTGAAGGAAATCGAGACGCTCTCTGCAGACCTGGGATATATCTCAGCGACGGGATTGGAGGCATTGGAGTATCTTGAGGCGGGGAAGCGGGCCTCAAGGAAGTGGGTGCAAGAAAAGCGTCAACAGATTGAAGCCGCCAATCAGCCTCGCGGGCAGGTGGAACTGATGGTGATAAGCGCCATTGATGCTTTAGTCCAGGCGGCGGGCGGTGTGTTTCCAACAGAGGCGGATTAAATTGACTCCAGTGATTCAGCTGTATCGGATGGCAACAGGTAACCTTCAGGACACCCAGAAGCGAGGTGACTTTGCGGTGTCACTCGTAGCTACCAATAAACTGAAAGGAAACTGCGGATGGCATGGGAAAGGGTAAAATGGTTCATTTTCATTTTGGTGGCCATCGTCGTAGTAACGGCTGGGCCCTACGCGGATGCGCAAAACAGGCCTGACGTAAGCAAGCCGATTGAGTTGTTGATCAGGTGCGACGATATCGGGATGAGTCACGCCGTCAACCAGGCCCTCAGGCAGGTCATTCAAACCGGACTGCCCTTTTCAGCGTCGGTTATGTTCGCTTGTCCCTGGTATCAGGAGGCGGTGGATATTCTTAAGGAGCACCCGGAAGTATCGGTGGGGGTGCACCTTACCCTGAATGCTGAGTGGAAAAACTACAAGTGGGGTCCGGTGGCGGACAGAGGAAAGGTTGCCAGCCTGGTGGATGAAGCGGGCCATTTCTTTCCCAGCCGGGACCAGCTCTATGCCAACAAGCCCAAAGTATCGCATGTGAGAAGGGAGCTCCGGGCCCAGATAGAAAGGGCGCTGGCGACGGGATTGCGCCTTGACTACGTTGACTATCACATGGGCACAGCCGTGTCCACGCCGGCGTTCCGGGCCGTGGTTGAAAAGCTGGCCCGGAAGTACGGTTTGGGCATTTCGCGTTATTTTGGTGAAGTGGATGCGCGGGGCATATACAATGTCCCGTATGAATATAAGACCGACAGCCTGGTAGTTTTTCTTCAAGAGCTGGAACCGGAGGTGGTGAATCTGTTAGTCTTTCACATCGGGCAGGACACCCCGGAATTAAGTGCCTTGCAGGACTTGAACCCTCATGGCCTGCCGGAGATGAGCAAGCATCGCAGTGCCGAACTGGAGGCTCTGTGCTCCGAAGAATTCAAGGCAGGCCTGGAAGCGCTCCGGATTCACCTGATTACCTATCGCGAATTTATTACGCGAATGGGGCTGGACAATATGCGACGGCCGGCGGACACAGGGTACTAGGATGCGATTTTCTCCCGCTGTCTTCTAGTGAGCAACCAGATCATTCCCTCGGGAATTCTCCTACGTAAAGCACTACCATACTTCATCAAATGGGGATATCTGCCCCCGGAGTCGCGGATTCTATCTTTCCAGCACTGGGCAATTCCGGCCTATCTCCAGTTTCAAGTGATGGCTTTACAGGATGACCGAGCCTGCTGGTTTTGATCCGGTTTGGCGGCATGGATCCGGGCCGGAAAGGGTTTGTCATCATACCACTTGAGAAAGGATGTCTGGGATCGTTTCTCGACGGTAACAGAGCCAGGTGGGGCCGTTCCATTTCCGGATTCAAAAGAATTTGTTAAAGATATCGGTCAAGGTGCCGATAGTGAAGGCTGGAAGCAAAAGGGAATCAGCGCTGCCGCAATCGCGCTGGTGAACCTGAGCGAGAGCACCGGAGTCAAGGAGCGATAAAACGGTGCTCGAAACCAAAGCCGCAAGGGCAGCAATGCCCATGCTCATGAAACAAGGAGGTAATCATGAGTTTCACACGTATCAACGCCAACCTGGCAGCGTTGGCTTCCTACAACGAACTCCTCGGTACAAACAGACAAGTCAGCAAAGGTCTGCTGCGATTATCTTCGGGTCTGAGGATCAACTCAGTCGGGGACGATCCGGCAGGTTTTTCGCTGGCTCGATCCATCGAGTCGCGTCGGCGTTCACTTTCACAGGCTCTCAATAACGTGGAGACCGCCAAGAACGTACTCAGTATTGCTGAGGGCGGTTACCTGGCGATTGCCGGCATTCTCCAGGTCATCAAGGAGAAGACGGTTCAGGCCGCGGACGACAGTTACAACTCCGATCAGAAGCAAGCGGTCCAAGGTCAGATTAACGCCCTGGTAGACGAGATCGATGACATCGTAAATGAGACCGAGTTCCAGGGGACGTTGCTGATCGACGGCTCCTTTACGGCAGCCGTGTTCCAGACCGGTGCCGCTGCCGGGGACATCTTCAACGTCGAGCTGGTCCAGGCGGATTCGGGGGCTTTAGGAGTTTCCAGCCTCAAGGTTTCCGATGCCAACTCAGCCTCGACTGCTATCGCCGCTGTAGACGATGCCATCAACACCCTCAACGTCACTGCCCAGAGGGTAGGTGAGTACATGCTCCGGTTGGATAATAAGTCGGATACCCTGGCCATCGCGGTGACCAACATCGAGGCCACCCGGAGCCGGATTGAGGATGCTGACTTCGCGAAAGAGCAGATGGATCTTATTCGCAACCAGATCATTCAGCAAACGGGATTTGCAGCATTTTCACAGGCCAATGCGGCACCCCAGCTGGTCCTATCGCTCTTCGCATAGTAACCAGCACTACCAGTTGGGGCTCCTCCAGAGGAAACCCGGCCTAAAAAGCCGGGTTTCCTTGTATTGGGGAGAATCGCAGTCCGATGATCCGGGCGCGAATAGGAACGGAAAACTGAAACTCCCTTGTTAGACCCCTCTTCGGTGTGGTCCCCAGATGGCCTTGTGCAATTGGATCTGGAACCGCACGGGGTCCCCAGCCGGCGGCTCGGTAAGGAGCCACTCCGCCAGGGTCTGGGATTCCATTTCGCCATAGACGGGTGCAAGCAGGATCGTGTGGCGCTCGTTTAGCTGGTGCGCCTCTATCTGCTTTTTAGCCCAGTCATAATCCTTCCGATCACCGATGACGAACTTGATTTCATCATGCGGTGCCAGATCATCCAGGATAGACCAGCGGTTGTGCTTCATCATCCCTGAGGAGGGCGTCTTGAAG
>JBGVTM010000068.1 GCA_041862535.1 Candidatus Neomarinimicrobiota bacterium
GCGTAAACCGGGTTGCAGGTAAAAGGAGGACAGGTGCATATGCCGTCCTTTTCGAATGTAATCGAAGCGAACATCGTCCAGTGTGAACTCTTCCATCGCTCCCATATACGTGATCATGGCGTAGTTGTGAGGGAAAGTCATCACAACCGTGACACCAGTCTGCGTACTTTCATCCTGGTCAATGCCGCCACAATCCACACCGCGCTCACGAAGCGTGTGCAGGACAATCTCCGCGAAATGGTCTCGCCCCAGTTTCCCCGCGAACCCAACCCTGGCACCAAGACGAGCCACGTTGGAAGCGAAGATGGCCGAAGCACTGCCCATGGTTAAGACCATATTCTTGGCGATCTTCTCCTTGCCCATCTCTGGAAAAGAAGCGATATCCTGAAGGATCATATCCACGTTCAACTCACCCACTACGACAATGTCCAGTTCGCTCAAGCCCGGTACTCCTTTCCTTTAAGTAGGGTGATAAATTAAATAGACCGCGAGGTTAGTTAAGGATCACAACCTGAGTGAGATTCTTTGGATTGTCAGGATCTAATCCCTTTGCTATGGAATTGTAATAGCCCAATAACTGGACGGCGGGCATGTAGAGGATCATTCGAGCCTCATCGGATAATCCTGACCGGAGCTCAATAAGGTAATCACTGGCCGCCCTGATCGCTGGATCGGCCGTCTCGCATAACACCAGCGTTTGAGCGCCAAGTGCTTTCATTTCCTCAAGAAGAATGGTTTCTTTCATTCGGGCACGTTCGGAAATCAGAAAAATCAGCAGCATATTTTCATTAACCATGGACATCGGACCATGACGGAACTCCAGGCTGTGATAGGCTTCGGAGAAGGAGAGGGACATCTCCTTGATTTTAAGCATAGCCTCACAGGCTAGTCCGTAGTACGGCCCTTGACCCAAGTACACGAAGGTGGTAAATCCCCGCCCTTCAAAAATCATCTTTATGAGACCATGGTATTTATCGATAATGTTGGCACCCAGCTCAGGTAATCTTAAGAGTGCCTCTTCGAATCCCTTATTACCTGACTTGACTGCTGCTAGGTATTGGATGAGGAGTAGCATGCTGGTGAACGAGCGGGTCATCACCACACTTTTCTCGTCAGCTGCTGGTATGACAAACCGAAAACGGCAGCTGCGGATCATCTCACTTTCAGGTCGACAGCTCACCCCAGTGACTATATCCCCAACCCGGCTTTTGATTTCCTCGGTGGCCCGGACGATTTCGGTGGTAGCCCCGGACCTGGAGATCATTACTGGCATGCAGCTATGGCCATTACCAGGCATAATGGTTTCCGGGAAAAACAGTACCTCGGAGGCGGCTGAAGCACGAGACCTCTGCCCGGTCACCAGGGAATATAGCCTGGCAGCACTTAGTGCCAGGTAATAGGAAGTGCCGCATCCAATAAAAACGGTTTCCAGGTTGGCACTTTGATGTAAATATTGTTGGAGTACCTCATGATCGTCAGATAGAGTAGCCAAGGCCTTCTGCCACACTCCCGGCTGGGACAATATCTCTTCCAGTGTGATACCGGCCATATAGATTAATTCCTTCGCTACAAGAGATGTGACTAGACGAGAATGACCTCTATGCCCAGCTCAGCCAGCCCGTCGAGGTACTCCTGACTGATTCCTTCATCAGTAATAAGCTTATCTATTTTCTCCAGCCCACCGATGCGACACAGACTCTTACGTCCGAATTTACTCGAATCAGTCACCAGAATTGTCTCCCTCGCTACCTCTATCATCACCGTGTTCAGACGAGCCTCAAGTTGGTTGGGGGTGGTAAGGCCGACATCCAAATCAAAACCATCGACACCAAGGAACAGCTTATCAAAGTAAAATTCCCGTAGGGTAGCCTCCGCCTCGGGACCCACCAAGGAGTAGGAATTGTCACGTAACATGCCCCCTGTCAACACTACGGCAATGTGGGGACTGCTCGCCAGCTCGGTCGCAATATTCACTGCATTGGTCATTACCGTCAGGTCTTTACGGTTCTTAATGTATCTGGCTATCTCTCCGGTCGTTGTGCCGGAGTTAATAATTATGGAGTCCCCTTCAAAGATCATCTCGGCGGCCTTGGCGCCTGTCCGCCGCTTCTCCTCGACATGCAACCTGGCCTTTTCACTGAGGGCAGAATCGTAGGCTACGAAATCCCAAACAAGGGCCCCACCGTACACCCGATGGATCAGTCCTTTGCTCTCAAGGTAATTAAGATCATTCCGGATGGTTACGCGAGAAACACCAAACCGTGCACTGAGCTCCTCCACCCGGATCTTGCCATTCTGATTGATGAGCCGGACAATTGCATCCCGCCTATCTACCGTATTGTGCACTGCAGGTAACATCGCTGTCTTTCTCTTTATATCAAATTACTTACGATCCCTTGCTGTGTCAATAATATAACCTTTCGTTTTCACTCTAATTCTGCTTTACTTAGGTGTTAAAGAAGTCAGCAGAACCCTGGTAGCGGGCTGTGGCTCGTTGAGAATCGTTCACATTAAATGCGTTTAGGATAACTTACAAAAAGCGGTGCGGTGTCAGAGCAATATGGACCGGAATGGACTGAATGCTAGGAGACACCTTTGCTAAAGGGACGATCTACTCCTTGGTAATAAAACCAACTCAGCGCAGCACCTTGATAGCACTGACTGATAGGGCCATGGCATCCAGGCGCTCGGTCAATGTCAGGGCTACATGAAACGGAACCGAGCCATCTGCTTCTCCCTTCTTAAGGAAGACCTTGTAGGCCTCTATGGCTCTCATCAACCTATTCAGCGCAGCACGGTCGACCGCCGCTGTGAGGGCTGGTGCCTCTCCCATAAAGGCGTCAAGCTGTGCCCGTAAGCGCTCTCCTGGCTTGGTCAATAGCGTCTTCTTGACTCCTCGCAAGACAAAATTAACCCGCTCTTCAAATCCCTTGATCTGTTGATCTAACAAAGGCACATACAGGCGCGAGACAGCGTCATCCGCGACGAGGACAAACAGGGGAATCTCACCGAGAGGCGCATCGTAGTTGGCAATTGTTTCCGGCCCTTCGATTATCCGGTGCGACCAGAAATCCATCCATTTCCCTGCCGGTAAGTATACGGACCGAGAGGTACCGGGCTGATACAACGGCTACGCGGTATCGATCCGGTAACACCCCTTCAACCAGCACACGGCCAGCCCGATCCTTAAAGATCAGATTGAAGGGTTCCTCCTGGACGGAGACACTGCCCCAGGAAGTCTCCAATACTTGTTGCTGGCCGCCGGCCCCCGACAGCAATAGCGCAAAAATGAAGCTTAATACCCAAAATCTAAACTAGCTGCTCATAGATCATCTCCGGATAGGGATTAATGAACGTAGATATTGCTTTCCACCAGGTTGTTTGTGGAGGTGATTTCTCTGGCTGCAAGCTTGACCTTGACTGAAATTTTATGCGTTCCCGCTACAGCCAGCCATGCGAATTGTACTTCCCTGGCGCGTGGGCGCAGGTCGTTGGGGGCCTCAATGAGCCCAACGGTGCGGGTTCCAATCGGTTCACCGTCCACATAAAATACCACTTCAACGTCCCGGGCATCTTCATTGCCGATATTGTGCACCTTTGCCGTTATCTCCACCAGCTCACCGGCGTCAGGCTGGATATTGGAGACCACCAGATCGCGCGGTGAGAATCCCACGTCCGGCCGGGGAAAGAACGGGAGTTCGCTCCTCTCCTCCTGCGCAATTTCAACAACACTAAGCTCCCGCCCGGGGACGGTGACGGTGAGACGTTCACCCCTCTCGGTAACGGTGAATTTGCTCCCAGGTGCCGCTTCGTCAATCTCGTCATCCCGATCACGATCCCGTCCTTGACGAACAGTATAGTGCCCTTCCTGAAGGCGCCACAATCGCATGACCACGGGCTTCGCGCTACCAAAATTGTACAATAGCACTTTCAGTGATGCCGCGCTGGCCTCCGTGACCAGGATGGCGACAGTGGTTCCGGTATTCTCCCAGGTTACCGCGGCACT